>JAEUUY010000014.1 GCA_016787225.1 Chitinophagales bacterium | reverse complement strand
CAGGAAAAGTAATAATCAGAAGTATTGAATTATTAGGAATGAAAAATATTACTGTACATTTGTTTAGGATTTAGAGAAAAAAATGTAATCCAAATCAGTTTTTTAACCAAAAACTGTCAAGTAATTTTAGGACGAGACATATTGTATCTTCGACCCCCCACCTCTGAGGTAGCCCCTCCCACCTTTTAGCTCCGTCGGAGGAGCTTTTTCCTCGGTCGGCATAGGTCAAACCTAAGCCTGCGAACCTCAAAATAGAGATGACCGAGTTTTTTCCTCCATTCACAGAGCTTTTTCCTCGGACGGCGCATAAAAAACCTCGGCGAGCGGAGTTCTTTCTATCTCGCTCAGAGCTTTTTCATTCGCCGACGGAGCTTTTTTATAAGACAACCGAGGTCAGAGCTTCGCCGATTTCGAAAAAAGGTTCGACTACTTTATTTCGTGGTGGGTCAGCAGAGAATAGACATTAAAAAACCCGCCATAGTGGCGAGTTTGGATAGGATGGTGACTTTTAGAAAGTCATAAAAATTCATATTTCTATGGTGTAGGCGGAGTAGCTGGGGTATTGGTGCTGACCGTAAAACGCTCACGCAATTGCTCGTAAATAGTATCAGTACCTTGCACTCCTGCACTAGCTGCTGCACCTACCAGTTTATAAACCGAAAGTGCTGCTACATAAGCCTCCGACCCTGCCAGTATGCGGGTATCTTCAATTCGCTCTAGTGTCTGTCGTAGCATAGTCGCTAGTTCGTCTAGTTGTTGATATAGTTTGAGGTCATTTTGCATCAGCTTCACATCGAGGTAGACTGGGAAAATGGCAGCATTATTGGCTAAGGTATTGATGGCATCTTCGGTAAAAGATTTATTCGCCACGCTGATTTTCGGAAGGGATGAACGCTCTTCTGTGGTTAGGCTTACAGAAAAGCCTATAGCAGAGTTAATAGTATCGATAGCGGTTTTCACATCAGCTATCTGGGCTGGGGTCATGATGGTGTCGATTCTGTTGTTGGTTAGATTGGACATAGATTTAAAATTTAAAAGTGAAAGAAAATTATTACTAGACTTAAACGAGGGGTGGGTAGAGATATTATTTTAAAAAAATCTAAGAAAAAAAATCTTTAAAGTTATATTTGCCATAGAAAGGTACAAATGAAAGAGTAAAAAACAACATGTGTTCACAATTTAAAACCAAAACGAAATATGAATAAATAAAACAGAAAACGTAGAAATATAAAGCGGTGACGCTAAAAACCTCTTCTCCGAATATCTGAAAAAATTGGATTAACACAGAGATAGCAGTAATAACCACATTACGGGGTGTGTATGTTGTTCGATGTAGATTCGATTAAAAGATTCCAGACCCTTTGGAAAAGTTTATAGAAAGCAAAAGGCTCCACACCCTCCTTTATATTTTCAATCCCACGTTTACCCGCAGCTCGGAGTCCTAGATATATACCTCTCACGATGCGATATTAGTAATGAGGTCACTGTAATTACATCCGCTTTAAAACGCAACTTAGTTCAAGTCAGAGTCCTGAGCACTATATCGAAAAATTTAACAATAAACAAATTATTTAAAAAACATTTAAATTCAAATTATATGAAAAAAATAGCAATAAGCGTGATAGGGCTTTTAATACTATCAGGGATTATTACATCATGTCAAAAAGATGAATGCAACAATACCGCTTTAAATGAAAATATATGGCATAAAAAAGAGTATAAATCTCTTATCAATGGCAAGGAATACAATCTTCAGGTAGAATATCAGGAAAAAGGAAGAGGTATTAAGTTTAGTGAAAGTACACCAAAGGAAGTTGTTGAATTCTTCAAAAAGAATGATACATCTATAGTCGTTCATGTTGTAAATGATAAGGTTTACTATTATGCAGACCTACATGAATTTCAAAAACATACAAGTTTTGGAGATTCTTCGACAAATAAAAAATTTTTAAAAGCATACAATGGTGGTAAAGGAATTTTTTTTGAACATCCCATAGCTATAAATAATGGAGGAAGGAATCAAGTTGATGAATTAAAAACTCTTGGATTTATTACGGCTCCATTTAGTCCTAGTTCATCGGCTATATATACCCTCCCAAGTTTATATAACGGACAACCTCTTAATGCCACAGTGTCTGTCCCAATGCAAATTTACGAGTGGCATGGAAAAACATCATGGGTTGGAAGTAATTTTAATGACCAAATTACCGCTGTACGCGCAGATCATTATCTTAAACATCAGCCAGTACATATGGTATGTTTTGAACATGCAAACTTTGGTGGTCAACGTATTGTTATTTCTAAATCTTCACCCTCTAATTTTAATACAACTGATATGAGGTGGTTTATAATGAGTTATGGAGTGTTGTGGAATACTAATTGGGATGATGAAATTTCTTCACACTACACTATTCAGTGTCCAGCTTGGGTAATGGGAAGTGGTCATACAATTCAAATATAAGTCAATATGAAATATGTTTTATTAGGATTCCTATTGTCATTGTTTTATGGTTGTTGTAAAAATGATGAAAAATATAGTCTCAATGAAATTGTGCAAACAGACGAATCTGGCAATATCGTTGGAGGAGATATTAACTCAAATGATTGGAAGCTCGTAGACTTTAATTCATCTAGCTTTTTTAACGATGTAGAAGCTGGGTTAAGGTTGTATTATATGGATACTAAATTTGATACATTAAAGATTAAGAAAGATTGTAAAACAGATAGTTTTAATATTAAGTTTTATAGTAATCCTATGAAATCAAATAAAAAATCATATGCAAGAATCTACTTATCTACCAAGATAAAAGATATGGCTTATGGGTATAAAAATAAGCTGCAAAATGGAATTATATCTTCCGAAGGAGGTATATCAGATATACATATAGTTAATAGCAATACAATACTAATGGATATTCCGTATCCTCAATATAATTTTGGTCAAGATTTTGAACTTTATTTTTGTGTAATAGACTCAAACAATTGCGGATATTATTTTTCAGGTAAAGTAAAGGTAGAATAATAATCACCTCATACAACTATTGTATCTCTAAAAGTGGGGTGAACGGTATTTAAGCAAAATTTCGTTTGGCATCGAACATCTCACTTTTTTTTAATACGTAGTTTGGCTATCCCGCATATGTCCAGAGATAAATGAAGTGGTCTCTGTGTAAAACACTATTTACTACTCGATGTACAGAATACGATGCTCTATTCTATGCGCTCTATGTGGTCAAAATAAATTTGAGTTTAGGAGCAAACCCAATTTAAAAAAATCTAAGAAAAAAAAATCTTTTAAGTTATATTTGCTATCGAAAGGTATAAATGAAAAATTAAAAACAACATGTGTTCACAATTTAAAACCAAAATGAAATATGAATAAGTAAAACAGAAAACGTAAAAATATAAAGCGGTGACGCTAAAAACCTCTTCTCCGAATATCTGAAAAAATTGGATTAACACAGAGATAGCAGTAATAACCACATTACGGGGTGTGTATGTTATTTGATGTAGATTCGATTAAAAGATTCCAGACCCTTTGGAAAAGTTTATAGAAAGCAAAAGGCTCCACACCCTCCTTTATATTTTTAATTATCGTTTACCCTCGGCTCGGAGTCCTAGACATATACCTCTCACGATGCAATATTAGTAATGAGGTCACTGTAATTACATCCGCTTTAAAACGCAACCTACTTCAGGTCAGAGTCCTGAGCACTACATCGAAAAATTTAACAATAAACAAATTATTTAAAAAACAATAAAAATCAAATTATATGAAAAAATTAGTAATAAACATAAGTAAAGTGAATATCAGTTATGTAAGAAAATCAATAGTTGTCCTATTTCTCCTCGCCGTTTGTAATACAGGTCAAGCCTTAATAGGCAATCCAGGAGGCAATGGTGGAGTTGGAATTTATACGGGACCAATAGGTTCGAATGGTGACGGGATACACGTTGTAGGAGACCCTTCACTAATGAACCCTCAGCTAACTCCTCCATGCATTGTAAGCGATAACTGTAATGAAGATATAAATTATATGCCTGTCTGGCGTCAAGGTCCTAATAATACGGTAGTTGAATGTTCTTCACCTCTTTATGTCAGAAAAGATGCTTTTACATGTAATAGAATGCTTAGAATTAATTTATTTGAAAATCAAGGAACTTTCGGTACCTCGTGGATAAACCCTTCAATTTGCCCAGGGTGCAATATTGGCTTTGTAGGTATCAATGCTATACAGCCTGAAGAGCAGCTGCATGTTATAGGTAATATCAAGTGCCAAGAAGGCAAATTTATAGGCAAAATATCTACCGGAGGCATCTATGGCGAACTGCAAAATGACCCTGATGGTATTCCGTATTCGGGAGATGAAGAATATGGAACTATCGAGGTACAAAACTCTATGAACTTTAACAATGGTTTCACTGCCGGAAATGCTACAATAACAGACCTTAGTGTGAGTAATTTGAATACAAGTAACATTGTTGCTTCTTCTCTGAATGTTCCATATATTAATGTGAGTGACAACGCCTTTATCCGCAGACTATCTATCGGCAATCTCACTAATGGAATACCAAAACGACCGAACGGTGCATTTGGCAACTATGCGCTATCTGTAGATGGCACCATTGTATCGACACGGAATGTAGTCCAAATCACCAGCTGGGCAGATAAGGTATTTCAGAAAAATTACAAATTGATGTCACTCTCCGAGATCGAAGCTTTTGTAAAGCAGTATAAGCACCTACCTGAGATACCTTCGGAATCTGAAATCATAGAAAACGGTGTGGACGTAGGCGAAATGAACAAACTTCTTTTACAAAAAGTAGAAGAGCTGACGCTGCATCTGATAGAGCAGGATAAGATTATCAAAGCCTTAAAGAAAAAGGTGGACGGGCTTACAAAATAGATGTTCAAAACTATGTATTTATCAAGAATGTGTTTTTGTTTCATCCTGCTAGCCTATGGTAGTGGCTTAAAGGCACAAGCAGCTACCTCCTTAGATTCTGCAATGCAACCTAGTGTTCAATCTCAGTTGGATTCTCTAAAGGCACAATTGAATGATTTAAAATATCAGATGAGCCTCCTAATAAATCTCTTACAAGTCAGAACAACAGAAAGAAATTATGTGAAATGGGAGGCAAATTCAAATTTGGCGTTTCCAGTTCCAACGCAAAATGATATCCATCAAGATAGCACTTTGGTTATAGTTGATCGGGTCTCTACTAAGAGGCTGCAAAATCAACCTAATTATCATAGCACATCCAGTGCTCAAAATATCGTGAGAGAAATTAGACGGCAAGAAGCTAATGACAAGCTGGTAGAGGAAGCAACCAAAACAATTCTTGATTTAATTTTTAAACCTAAAAGATAAGAAATGAAAAGGTTAATCAATTCAATATTCCTGATCGCTATTTTTGTTTTATACCTAGGCTGCTGCAAAGATGAACCCTGCCAAGGAGTGCAAGAGGTCAAAGCGAGCTTTAAATCTGATAATTATCCACTGATAACGCATAAATATCTCAAGCCTAGCTATGTAAATTACAATTATACTTTGCAGTTTCAGACTGCTGGCTTCGTCCTAGACAGTTGGGTGCAATGGGATAGTCTAGAATGGCGCATAGGGGGAGAAAAAATTTATAATAAAACTAGTTTTTATCGCACGAATATTCCGCCAGGCAAATTGGATGTGACCCTTATCGTAAAGAAAAAGCCAAACAAGAGCTGCTATCCCAATGACGATGGTATAGATACCCTTACTCAGACCTATCAGATCATAGAAGACTTCGACAAGGAAAATAGAATTGTTGGCACTTATCGCGGTAAGTTCATTGACTTCCCTTTGATGAAGGATAGTTTTGAGTTTAAGGTATATCTGAATAGGATTGACGACTTTGTCATTGATACTTTTCCATTTATGTCATGCCGAGAGGCTTTATGGGGGATTGGCAATAATTTAAATGAGGTGTTTTTCGTGAATGAGTTTGGTTATAATTGTAATCCTAAAAGTCAACCATTTGGTGTAGGGGTAATTTATCTTAGAAACATAGACAATCATTCCAGAAATATAGAACTTATTTTAAATCCAGTTGGATATACTGATGACAATAAGGTTTATCACCCTCCCGTAAAATTTTTAGGGTATAGAAAATAATATTTAAAAATGTAAAAACTAAAGAAATGAAAAAAATAATAACAGTAATAATGCTTATACCAATATGGGTTTATAGCCAATGTATAGGCAATCTGCCAGATGATCCATGTTGTAATCAGCTGATTCGTATTGATCCATTAGACAATAATGCTCGGCTAATCAATACAGAACGTAATAATCTGCTAAATGGACATGCTGTTGATTTTGCCAACTTCGATATCAATTGGTTAAAACAATCGAGCCCTCATGCTGGCGTTCCTTTTGATGTGGTGCCTTCTACAGGTGCTGCTACTACAGTGAATAACCCTATTTACATAGATTGGTCGGAATATAAAATGATTACCAATTTTAATAGCTTTCAAGGCACAGCTATTGCTGATCTGGCTATGCATCCAAAGCACGGCTGGGAATTGATGCATGCCTACAATGGATATAGGCCATTTACGAGTCAGTCAAGCTCACCTATTTTGATGAAAAATCTCAATCTAGGCCTACAGGGCTATCATTACCTGTTTTACAATCGATATACAGGTCAGGCAAGAATATTTGCTTATCCTGCTACCAATCAAAATTTTCAAGCAGAAAATGTATCGGTAAATATAGGGTTTGATATCAACAATAAAGTACCTGGTCAAGGCAATAAATTCTATACATCAGGTTTATTTTATCAGTATCCTACCAATATGCTAGCCTTAGATCAGCCCAGTGACATTAATTTAATTAAAGGATTCATAAATCCTGAATCAAATGTTGATATGAGCTTTCCAGCGGTATCTGATTTTAAATTTGCCTATGATCCATGCGTATGTGTCAACAAACCAATATTAAGTATTGAGCTCCGCAATCGTCAAAAAATGAGCCTCTATGCCGAAGGAAAGTTTATAGCAATAGCTAAGCAGTTTGACCAGAGCGGGAAAATACCATCAAGCTATGGGAATACATGGATGTCTTCGGTGTATGGCGATTATATTACACAACAAAACTCATTAAATCCTAATAACTTTGAGGTTCATGGAGGCTTTCAGACGTATGGTACTGCACAGCAAATGGCAGATGATTACTATGTGAGTCCAGCAATGAAAATACTAAGTCAGGGTTTAAATCTATTCGGCAAATTAGTTGATAAGATACCTGCGATTAATATAGGCACTAAGACGTTTCAACAATTCTGGGGTTCAATAGAAAATGTATCAGGCACTGCAAGTATAGCTAGCATATATCGGGATGTAGAGAAAAGTAAATATTCTATACCCGTAGGGAACATATTGGCTGCGGGGGCTAATAAACTCTCTAGTATGGCTAATTCACCAGCTCCTAATGCCATGTTTATTGAAGGGCAAGTGGCACTGCGAGGTCTAATTACCAATGATGCTACATGGGGAGGATTTTCAAAGAGAAAAATTAGTCATCCAGGTAGCTTGCACTCTAAGACAGCATCATTTGAAATGTATCCATATTATAATGAAGCTCCAGGGATTTTTGCCATGCTTAAAACTCCTAAACTTTATTATAAAAAGTCAACGTATAGGGTCGGTGGCGAATATGCACCTAGTAATCATGAGCTTCATATAAAGATAGCAGAGCCCTTGGAATATGCTATAAATCCTGCTGCGGAAATAATTACAGATAAGTCAATGATTAACGGAATAATTGAGTTTGATTTCTACATTCCGAAAAATATAATGAAACATACTGGAGCTTGCTTAATAGAAAATTTGAACAAACGATACTATGAGTTCGATCCTGATACCATAATCACAAAAATATTTCCAAAGATGAGAGGTTTTTTTGCTGTTGAGAAACGTTTAATCCCTAGGGTAGCCGTAGAAAATAAAGTAGGTAATTTAGGAATAGTTAGAACTCGGAGTTGTGGCTATGGATGCTGGTGTACAATAGAAAATGATCAAACAAGATACCCTGACTCAGTATATCACTATATTATTCAGACAAGACAAATGAGCATAGATTCTATTCATCAAACACCATTTGGCACTAATTTAAACATGATACGCATTGGTCCAGGCGCTGGAAGTCCAAGCGATGTGGAGATGGCAATTACAAATGAAGGCACCTTATATAATGAACCAAGCCAGGAGTTTATAGATCGATTTTTTGACTTTAGATTAAAGTTTATAGCTGATTACGACTTTAAAGAAAATTTTTATCATAAACCACAGGCTTTAAAAGAACTATATCAGTACAAGTACAATAAAGTTGAAGATGGAAAATTTGGGAATACTATACCATCTAGACAAAGATATCGACTTTATAACTTCCCAGACACTATAAGACTTTCAAGTTTTAATGGAACTACAATTCCTAGCAATATTTCGGCAGAGGTGATAATAATTGATGTTGATATCAATTCACCGAATACAATGCTAAATTTGAACTTTACCGATGAGGTTTATCAGGTGCCTGGTACAACAGTTAATGCTATTTATCAGACTAATAAAATCATTCATCCATATACTCCAGTTGTTATTAGTCCTAAAAGTGCAGATTATTTAAAATCGTATTGTGACAATAATTATAAAGCTGGTAATAGTCTGAAATCAGCTCAGGTTTTCAGTACTCATAACTCACCTGGCGTTATAAACTCCTTCCACACTACCCTCACCCTCCACCCTAATCCATCCACATCCCTCACCACCCTCACGATACAGAATCCTAGTAGTGAGCAGGCGAGTGTGCGGGTCTATGACCTCATAGGGCGAGAAGTGTATAGTCGAGATATGAAAGATGTCAGTGAATCGAATAATAAGCTAGAAATATCGACCGATGGCTGGCAGACGGGTCTCTATATCGTCAAGGTCATTCACGGTGAAGTAGAGAAAAGTATCAAATTAGAGGTAAGATGATGATATTTAGAAGTAAGAAGGTTTCTAGTAGCTAGTCACTAGCAACTAGAAACTAGCACTTAGATTAATACTTTTTACATTTGATCATCTTTAAAATTAAAAGGCTGCTCTTCGGGGCGGTCTTTTTTGCGGTAAGACATTACGCATAATTGCTCTACCATTGACCGTCCTCAAAGGGCTGAAAATAGAGGTATTTATCCATAGTAGTGTTGTTTTGGTTTTTTGGGGGGCTAGGCTGGGCGTGGATTAGAAAAACATTTTTTATCCTATTAAGTTTGAGATTGTCTAAATTTGTAGTTCAAATCAGTTATTTATGCGAATTGCTCTTGGATTCATCCTCTCTTTTGTTATTTGGCATTTACAATCATGTAAAGAAGTGCTACCTGTACGAACCACTATTTTGTCTATAGATTCTACCTATATCATTAGCAATATACCAGCGGCACAGAGTAGAGTAGTTCTGATGGAGGAATATACTGGAGCGAGCTGCGTAAATTGCCCTGATGGTCATAAAATAGTGAAAGAAATGCTAGATCAGTATGGCAATAATCTCGCTGCTGTAGGCCTTCACCCAGACGGTAACGCCTTGGCTAAACCTGTTCATGAAGATAAGCCTGATGAAGATTTTAGAACGGAAGAAGCCAGATTGTTAGCGGCTGCATTTAAGGTAAGTTCTCTTCCCTCTGGAACTATTGATAGACGGTCTTTTGATGGCTCCGTAGTGCAGGGTAGATTTGAATGGAAACAGCGTTTAGCGACAGCAATTAGTAATCCTGTGAAAATAAACTTAAAGTCTAGAGTATATTTTGATGATAAGGCAGGCAAGTATGTTTTAGAGTTTGAGAGTACAATTTTGGAAGACATAGCCTCTAATTTGAATTTTTCAATAATGCTGGTCGAAAATAAATTGGATGCTCCTCAAAAAAATGGAAGCCTTATTGTAGACCCTTACGAGCACGAGCATGTGCTAAGAAAAATGTTAACCAATGCCCTAGGGAATTCCCTTCCTAAGGTAGCTTCAGACGGAGGTGTTTATAAAAAAGGTAGGGTATTTTTAAAACGAATAGAATTAGAAGATTATTCTAAAACCAAGTATAAAATAGATAATTTATATTTCGTTTGTTTTATTACAGATGGCTCTACAAACGAGGTACTTCAGACAACACAGGCTAAAGTTAAGAGCTAGGACTTCATGCTTTCACAATGGTTGAAAAATGGTTGGATTAGACTAGGAATAGTCTTAATCGTTATTTCTGTCTCCTATTTCGGATACAAACATTTCAAAACTATTAATGATGAAAAACTAATAGCTGAGCAAAAGGCCAAGGCTGAAAAGGTTTTTAAACCTGTGATTCAAGCCTTTGATGAAAACATTAGTATCAATAAATCTCAAGATTCTATTTATGATATAGATAAAACGATTCGTGTCATCCATGAAATAGATCAAGCTATTGTTAGTAACGATAATTTAGAAGACTACCTCCTAAAAATAAGTAAGCAAGATTATCGCAATGTGGCTCCTGAAGTACTAGAAGCTAGAAAGAAACTTCTTAAGACGACGATGGAAATTTATGCTCGGCAAACAAAACTAAAAGATCAACCAGATTATTGGGATCTTATTCGAGAGTACACCCTAGCAGCTGGGAGCGGTATCAATCCAGCAGGTCTTGCCAGTCCTATTCCTACAGATGCGATAAAGTTTGATCCTAATCTAAGTAAGAAAACCTATGAAGAATATCTTGAAAGCAAAAAGGTAAGTGAAGAGGTGAAATCTGAGATAAGAGAATTGAAAACCATTTTACTTAAACAACTTTACGAGTATTCAACCGTGTATTATAAGTACTATGATGAATGGGATAGAGTATGTCTGCATAGAGATAAAGGATATCTGGCGGTAAAAAGTGGTCAATGGGATGTCGTAGAGAACGAAGCGGATATAGCCATAAGAAAGGCGCCATATGACAAAGAGGCTCATATACTAAAAGGTTTAGCTATGGTCGCATCTATGCCTAGTATTGCCCAGCCCAATATTCATCTAGGGGAGAAGCCGATTCTTCCTGACAACACTCAAGTTTTCTTGGATAAATTCATACAAGATAACCCGGGGTATTCTGCTCCTGCACTATTGTTAAAAGGAGTATATCATCTTAAAAAAGGTGATATGAAGACAGCTAAATTGTTGTTTGAAGAAAGTGCAGCCTATTATCCAAAACAGGCAGACTTACTTCAAAACAACTTCGACCCCTATCGCATGCGTTCTTATTTGAGAAAATCAAAAGAGGGAAATCAAATTACAGAAATGTATAAGACAACGATGTTAGGAGGGGGTTTTTTTACACCTGATCTGCAATTAGCAAAATTGTACTATGCTTCCAATAACCCTGAAATGGGCAAAAGCAAGGTTCTAGATCATTTTCAACGTAGAAGAAATCAATCGCAGTGGGACTACATTATATCGGATATTCGCTTTTGTGAAACAGCTTTCGGCAAAGATTTTCAAAAAATATTACCAGAACATCACTTTTTACAATTAAAAGTTAAACCCACTATGATAGGGGATAAATTGAAACTGTCGGTCATCAATCATAGTGAAAAAAGACTAAGCAATGCCAGTCTAATTTTGTGTATTCAATTCACAGATATGATGCGTGATGATTATATCGCACTGAAAGTTGACAAAACCTTGCCAGCGATATTGCCAAATGAAGAAAATTCATTTGAGAGTATGGAAATTCAATACGATATGTTTGGGAAAATGAAAGGGGTAGAAGATATCGTTACAGTTCGAGCTATAGTCATATCTGATGAAGGGGTTAACTGGGTAGATACAGAGGCTTTTAAGTTTGAAAATATGAAAAAACAAAGAGAAACACTCAGTCAGCTTCGAACAGAGGAGTCGAAAAAAATTCTTACAGACTATGGCTTTGATAAAGAGACGATTTTGAAAATTATTAGAAATAATGCTAAGATTTCTGTGAGCAGTTCTAAGTTATCGCTTAATAATGTCTTGTCTATAAATATGCCTAAAGAGTTAGCCTTCTTAAATCCAATTTTTAGATTGACGGAAGATGGGAATGTATTAATAGAACCATCCAAGAATCAGTTAAATTCAAATGGTATCCAACTCGATTTTAAATTGAATAAGCTTACTTCGGAAGATAAGAGTTCATACACCACCAAGATGTTTACCCAGTTTGGAGAATTTAATATTACTTGGTTTAAAGACCCTAAATCTGGGCAATATAAAATCAAAGATGTAAAGGTGAATTAAAATTTACATTACAGATTAAGACGCAATCACTCGATTGACCAATTTATTATATTGTAATTATTCTTGTTTAACTACTTGATTTTCGCTATATTTGTAGATAAATTTGACTAAGAGAGCGTTAACAAGTCCGTTTTTTTGATAGTATTTTTAACTATAGAAATAACGAGTTTTGTATCAAGAAATTAAATAAACAAGTTATGAAACAATTTAGAGTCATTGCTATGCTGCTTGTCTTTCTTTGCATAGAGAGTAAAGTTAGAGCAGACCATGCATTCGGTGCTGATATCAGCTATAGAGTACTAGATAGTAACATAGGTCGATATAGATTTACAGTGACACTCTACAGATCGTGTTCTGGTATTCCTAGTTTTATTAATACAAGTTTATCTATTCGTACACCTTCATTCTACGGGGATGTCCCTATGCAGCTGGTAAGCAAACAAGAGGTAACGCCTCAATGCCAGCCACCAGATGTTCCAGTGAAACCTGCTACCAATTGTCCTGGACAAGCCCCTCAGCTAGCAAATGGTACGAAAGGAGTGGAACGACATATTTACACTGTAGATTATACATTTGGAGCTACCTATAAGGGCTGGGCTATTGTAGGGTATCGAGAGTGCTGCCGGAATGTGGAGATTACAACTGGTCAATCTTGGCAAAATATGTGGGTACAGGCTGCTTTGCATCTAGGTTATGTAAATAACTCTACCATTTTTAGAAGCCCTCCTATCCCCTACTGGTGTAGAATGCGATTGAATACTTATAATCATGGTGCTGTAGATAGCTTTGATCCGCGTTACATAACTATCAATAATAAACAGGTGATTAGAGATTCTCTAGTATTTGTATTAATTTGTCCTTTTCAATCAGAAGCAGCGAATATCAACGATGCAGCTCAGCTAAAGAATAATTGTTGCACATGGGCAGGAGGTTTATCTCCTACAAATTTTCTATATACGGTCAATGGAATAAATTTTGATTCTAAAACGGGTCAATATACTTGTACGCCAGATAGAGTGCAAGACGCTGTCATGGCTATTGCTGTTGAAGAATGGCGTGCTATACCCAACGGAAGTGGGGGTTATACCCGCGTTAAAATCGGCTATGTATGCCGAGATGTGCAAATAACGGTAAGAGAAGCCTGCCCCGATATCTTCGCACCCGGTGTCGTAGAAGATTCATTAGTGAGTGCGAATAAAATATCTTTTGATAAAGTGGATATATGCGGTAAAGCGAAATCAAGGGTTACGTTTAAATTGATAGGTGCTCCTAATCAAACGCTTCTTACCAAAGTCATTGAACAGCCAAAGGCGGAGGCAATAGTCAACTTTAAGTATGTGGAGACAAAAATTAGACAGAACTTTACGGATACTGTCTATGGTACCATTACTTTTGACTCAGCTGTTGGCGTTGGCACCGAGCGATTTTTACTGGAATATTACTATTGTGATATTATCGGCAATAAGGTGTCGAGATTTTATAATCTTACCTTAAATTTCCGAACAGCCGTGAGGGTCAAGGATAGGATACTTTATTACTGTATCGGTGGAAAACCAGTTACAGCCTCGGTATCTGGGGCATCAAAGTATAGTTGGACCCCTAAAACAGGTATAGTTTTCGGAACTTCTGATAGTAGCAGAGTAGATTTAGCCCCTACAAATTCTACCACCTATGTAGTTAGAGGAATAGACGGAATAGATAGTACGCAGAGTTGTACTATAGTAGATAGTTTACGTGTCATTGTTATTCCTAGATTTAATTATACATTAGCGCCTAAGTTAACAAATCTATGTTTACACGATACTGTGCAGATCAATCTCGCTACCCAAATAAGTGATACGCCTTATACCTATAAGTGGCTAGATCCTGTAGCGTTCGGAAGTATTTACAATCCGCAGACAAATAAAATAAGCCAAAGTATAGCGAGTCCAAAAATAGTCGCTACGAAATCGGGAACGTATCCCATTGAGATTATGAGTAGATTTAATTGTGTATTGACGGATTCTATACGTATCAATATGAATGGTGTGCGTCCTTTTGCCACTGGTTTGAGTAATAGAAAATTATTATGTCCCGGTGATACCACAATGCTTTCTATCAATGTTATACCTAAAACATGTGGACCTTCTATATACACATGCGCAGGTTCAGATATTACGCGTGATGTCACAGCAGGAACTTCTTCAGTCTACCCAACTGGACTCAATCCTCATTACCCCCATCCTCTCAATACCACAGGCACTGGTCAGGGGGCTACTACAAGAATCATCTATACGAGAACTGAGCTTCTCAATGCAGGAGTAAGACCAGGAATAATTAAATCAATAGCCTTTAATCTTCAAACGGCAAATATTAATAATATAGATAAGCTGGAAATTCGAATAGGCTCTACCATGTCATTGGATGCAAGGACGCTCAATATACCTATGTTTAAAATTTTCGGTCCTGAGAGTCGTGGACTGAATACAGGCTTTGCAGGTGCTAGATTTCCTATTACGAATGGTTTTGACTGGGATGGCTTATCTAATATAGTGATAGAAACCCATTGTAGATCTAATGCACCATTTACTTCACCAAATATTATTCGGACAATGGGCACTGTTTCTGGAAATCAGATTGCTACAAAACTAGCTAGTACACCTGGCCAAGATGCAGAAGACAGCAATAATCCTTATATTGGATCTGCTGGTACCTCCGCTAAACCGCAGTTACAGATAGAATTTTGCAGAGTGGATAGTACGCCCACAAGTATTCTAAATGCCGCATGGTCTCCTTCCAATCTCATTACAAATGTTAGTAATCCAAGAGCGATAGGGAAAGTGACTCAAAAAGATAGTGTCTTTATCGCTACAGTTGGTACGAGTTCTTGTTTTGATACTGCCGTCGTGGTTTTAAACATCGATCAAAATTTCAAAGTAAAGGTTAATCCAGGTAAGCGGGTGTATTGCGTTAGTGGTTCTTCAACTGCCAGTATAACGCTTTCTGCTACGGTGACTGGTGGAGTAGGTACTACCATGTCATGGCAAATGGTATCATCCACGACAGGTAATCATGGAATGCCTTCCCTACCGCAGACAACCAATACATTAAACATTAATCCAGGCACAGGTCAGCATACCTACGTTATTTCTGCTATCAATGGACCCTGCAATGCTACTGATACGGTAGTCATTACAGTGAATAATAATATACCTGTTAGTTTGAAAATAGATTCATCCTTATGTACAGCTAGTAATGGTAAGATAAAAGCCATTTTACCGCCAGGGAGTATAGTTGATAGTTTTAATTTCGCATGGACTAGAAATGGAACGCCTATGGCTGGGAGTGACTCAATAATCAATTTAGCCCCGGCAAATTATGGACTCACCATATCTTTAAAATCAGATGTAAGCTGCACAGGCAGTACATCTGGAAGCCTATTCGCAAAATTGGATACGATTACTTCTAATATATTTACAAGTAAAATAAGATGCAAAGGAATGACTGCGGATAGTCTATGGACCATCGTGACCTCTACCGTAGGTTCAGGAAATTATAAATACAACTGGTCTCCAGGTAATCCATCCGATACTTTCTATAAAGTTCTCAATAGACCAGAAGGCATAGTTAATATAACTATTACAGATAGGGTGACGGGTTGTATAGGAAGAAAAACATTTGATCATAAAGCTCCAGATACTCTGACTATCATTTTGGAAAGTCTTATACCTGTAAAATGCAAAGGGGACAATACAGGAGAGATAAAAATCAAAGGAAATGGGGGCACACTTAATGGAGGCAGCTATATCTATCAGTGGTCTAATACGAATAGTCAAAATTCACCTATTCCGAATTTTAGTCATCTAATAGGATTGTATACAGATAGTTTGTGTGTAACAGTTACGGATGCCGAAAATTGTATAGCTACGGCATGTTTTAAGGTGACCGAACCATTAAAGGGTTTGACAATAGATTCAATGAGAAGAGTATGTGCTACGACTGTCGGAGGTAGCGATGGTACAGCCACGGCATATATTAGCGGCGGTACGGCGAATTACAATTACAAGTGGGCAAGACAAAATGGCACAGCCGTGAATGGAATAGCAGGAACCACTACAGCTTCTACTAGTCATACGGTAAGCAGTCTGAATAAACAGCAATATTGTGTGACAGTGACGGATCAAAATTCATGTACTGCTACTGATTGTATCATGCTTTGTGATATTATTTGTAATTGGAAGTATACTCTAAAACTAGATTCAGTCAAATGTTATGACTCTGCTACAGGAAAGATAACTATTGGTGCTATAGATAGCATAAATTATCTGACTACTACTGGGTATACTTATACCCTCTATCAAAATAGTATAACAAATCCACCGATGTATGTTATCCCAAA
Source organism: Chitinophagales bacterium (assembly GCA_016787225.1). Classification (NCBI taxonomy): domain Bacteria; kingdom Pseudomonadati; phylum Bacteroidota; class Chitinophagia; order Chitinophagales; species Chitinophagales bacterium. The sequence goes on along the minus strand of JAEUUY010000014.1, from coordinate 94,050 downwards.
ATCAAATCATTATCCTATAGATACAGCTACTTTCCAGAAGTTAAAATCTGGCTTTTATTTAGTGAGACTTCAATCGAATAAAGGCTGTGACACCGTGATTTCAGCTATTGATATCCCTCAGAATAATGCCATACAAGGGGTGACTTCCACACAAATGCCAAGCTGTTTTGGAGATGCTGATGGAAAGGTGTGTGTCGTAGCGGTTGATAAATTCAGACCATTCGACTATGATTTTGGTAGTGGCTTTAATTCTGGAGATTCTTGTAATTATACTCAAACTGCAGGCAAGAATAAAATAGTAAAGGTAAGAAATGCTCTAGGCTGTGTAGTTCAGTGGCAATATGATATTGATACACCACAGTTCATAACTGTGACAATAGATTCTATTAAAACTAGATGCTTAGGAGACACTTCCATTACCTTGGACACTATAAAAGTAAGCGCTAAGAATCCTGCTCTTCTGAATAATTTAGGATTTATGAATAAACCAGGGTCGAATCAAGATACCCAATCTAGTCAGTTAAGAGGATTGACAGGTGGAGTTAAAAATATTAATGTTAACTATACGAATGTAGCAAATAGCAAAAGGTGTGTTTTACCATATCAATTTACGGTCTCGGAACCAGAAGCACTGATTCTGAGTATGGAGCTGGCAGTGAATCCGCGATGTCATAATACACTAGATGGAAAACTAATTGTAAAACTCAGAGCTGGTCAAAGAGGTAACATACCATCAGGAAATCAGACCTACCACTATGAGTTGATAAAAAATTCAGTTCAAGTCAGTGAACTATATACTAAAGATACTTTAGCCTCGTTTGACAATCTTGATTCTGGCGCTTATACGCTGCGTGTCACAGATTACAAGGGTTGTACACACAGTATTCTGCAAGTATTACAAAAACCTTTGCCATTCAGTATAGGTGTAAATATACTCAGCAATGCCAATTGTATAGAAGTGAAGAATGGCAGCATGATTGTCTCCCGATTTACGGGTGGAAACCCTACCGTAAATTACAACTTTACATGGGTAATGAAAGATCAGTTAAATGGCAAGATCGACACTTTGGATAGATTGACATATAATTCTGCTAATGCGAGTTCATTGAGAGGATTAGCGGAATATATGGTTATCGTAAGAGATGCGAATGGTTGTATGGCATCAAGTCCATATATAATTGTAGACACCATTTATCAACTAAGAATAGCTCAAGTAACAGTAGATAGTGTGCAGTGCTTTGGATACTCTAATGGTTCTATCAAAATAAGCGCCATTACCCCTGCCAATAAAGCCCCGTTGCCATTGACGTATGATTTTAGCTCGGATAATTCCAGTCAAGATAAATCGGTAGATTTCAGAAATTTAGCAGCAGGAACATATTTTTATACTGTAACAGATGCTGTAGGTTGTAAGGCTACCGGAACATCCAATGTTTATGAGCCTTCAGATATACTTATTACAGCCTTAGGTAAGAATATAAAACATCCGAAATGTCACGGTGAGGCAAGCGGTTCAATTAAAATCGATATAACTGGAGGCAAAGCACCTTATAGTAATATCGTATGGAATCTACCACCTAATGAACAATATACGGATAGTGCAGTTAGCCTTCCAGCTGGATTGCATACAGTCAGACTTACAGACGCCAAAGGTTGTCCGAAAAGTCAGTCATTTACTTTGATACAGCCAGACCCATTTACAGCTTGGGTATCTAAAGTAAAACATATTACATGCTATAAGGCCGATGATGGTGAAATCGAAATTGATACTAAGGGTGGATTTAAAAATTTAAGTTATTCATGGAGCCATAATCTAGGTAATTTTTCAAAACAGATAAATTTAAAACCAGCCACGACCCCAAATCCTTATAGATTAACTGTAACAGATGCTAATCTCTGTAAGGCCTATTTAGAGCAAGAGATTAAAGAACCCAAAGAGTTAACCATAGAAGACGTTAAAATAGATCATGTAACCTGTCCTAAATTAAAAAATGGAGTACTCATTATTTATGCTAATGGGGGAACCCCTAAATTGGGAAATAGCTACGACTATAGTATTGATGGTGGAGACACCTATTTTAGTACTAGTAAATTTACAGGTCTTTCAGGTAAGGATTATAGCGTCGTAGTAAAGGACAGCAACAATTGCTTAGCTACTAGAAAATATACGATAAACGAACCAGAGGAATTATTGATTACTGCTAAAAAAGACGCTGCTGCGCCAGATACCCTCACCATGGGTGAACAAGTCATGCTTTATTTTGACACTATGTCTCAATCAGGAATCATTCCGTCAACCAAGAGTGTCAATTGGACGCCAAGCTTGGGTTTGAGTTGCACAGATTGTAAAAGACCAAAATCTTCCCCATATTCAACTACAACCTATGAAGTAGAAGTAACGTATCATCAAGATTGTAAAGTTAAGTCAAAGATTAAAGTGCCTGTTTTCGACCCATTAGATTTCTTTGTACCTAGTGCATTTTCACCAGGAAATAATGATGGACTGAATGATAAACTCTATGTCTATGGCAATGGTGTTAAAAGATTTTCATTCATTGTATTTAATAGATGGGGAGAAAAAGTGTATGAAGCTAATCATCTCACACAGGGCTGGGACGGCACTTATAAAGGCGAACCTCAACCGAGCGGAGTATATAGCTACTCAGCGGAAGTAGAATACTTAAATGGAGAAAAGCGAGATAAAAAGGGTAGTATAACACTAGTAAGATAAAATGAAAAATTCCCAACTTTTGAGTTGGGAATTTTTCATTTTATAAACGCCTAGAAAAAAACCTTATCTGCCCTAGGACGCAGCCATCTGTCATCACAACTAAAAGCTTGTTAGGAAACTGGAAGAGGGATTTTCTTAAAAATCTCTAACTGAAAACAGTCGAGTATTATGAAAATTTGGAGTGGTGTGGGGCGGCCCCGAAGCTTCGGGGCGAACACGCCGACACTTTATTTGTTATAACTTTTCCACTTTAATAGTGAATTTCTCATAAACTATCCTACAGAAATTTTCCAAATAAATCGGGTCTTGGATTAACTTTTCAATAAATTTTCTTGATTTCATCTGCTTAATATATTTCTCTACAATTCTCGCAGATTTTCTTGTATCAAGAATCAAAGCCAGTTTTAATTCCCAATCATCGGCTATGGTCGTACTGCTAGTTTTATAAAAAGAACTATTATGCTGCTCCTGTCGATTGATAACATCCACAGATTCTCCTACATAATATCGGTCTATCTTAGCAGAAAAAATGATATACACAAAATGCACCTATGAGAATTAAAAAGCCCCTATAAAATAAGGGGCTTGTATGGAGTGGTGTGGGGCGGGATCGAACCGCCGACACAAGGATTTTCAGTCCTTTGCTCTACCAACTGAGCTACCGCACCGAATTTTTTGAGTGTGCAAAGATAGATTTTTTTCTTAAAGATGTGGATATTATTTAATAGGGGTGGCAATAAGTATAGCCGTGTCGTGCAGCGAAGTGATTTTATTGCCTCGTATCCAAGGATTTAACGTCCGTATAGTCTTGTAGTTGGTCTGATTATCCTTGGCCCAAAGTGCCAAATCATAGATAGGTAAGGGTACCGACTTTGGCTCTGAATTCTGGGTAGGATAGGCATCAATCCCAAACTGATAAATAAATCCATACGACTTTGGATTTTGAAGAATTTCCTTATAGGCTATGAGTCGAAATACATAGCGCGAGGTTTCTTGATTTAGCCACAAGTTATAATAATTGTCCTCAAGTTGTTCATTTATTTTTCCTTGAAGCCCCGCCATGCCCATATTATAGGAGGCTGCAGCTAGTGTCCAATTGCCATACTTTAAATAAGCAGCGTTTAAATATTTACATGCAGCTCTTGTAGATTTTTCAATATGGTAGCGCTCGTCGATCTCATCGTTTATGACTAGACCATACTCTTTTCCGGTTTGTTTCATGATTTGCCATGTACTAGCTGCACCAGAAGGCGATGTGACATGTCTCAAACCACTTTCTGCTACTGCTAAATATTTGAAATCATCCGGAATGCCATTTTCTTTTAAAATTGGCTCTATGATGGGAAAATACTTCTCTGATAGTTTCAAGATTTGAAGCGTGTTTCCTTGCCAGTAGACATTGCTGGAAAGTTCTCTGTCAAGACGCTCAAATACCTCTGGATCGTTCATAGGAACAGCTTCTCCTGCGAAGTCATATACTTTATTCTTAACTACAGAGTTAATCATTTGATAGGAGATACTGTTCTCATTTTTGGTATTGCTACTAATCAAAAAAAGGATATTGATCGCTAATAATACAGCGAGTGCGCTATACAAGATATTTTTATATTTCTCATTCATATGTAATGAAATTTAATTTTTAAATAATGGTACAGTACTACAAGATTCTCCGAAAGACAAGGCTTTAACTAGAGGAGTCAATTTTTGTGTCAGGAGAATGTAAGGTTTTTGCGAAATTTTCTCTTTACTGCATCCTTTTATTAAAAGTCGTTTTCCTTTATATTCGGTATAGTCTTTGTTCGCTATGATGTGCATCAAAATATCTTCTTTATAGCTCTCCGTTTTTAGAATACATGTACTGTTCACTTCTTGGAGTTTGTTAGCAATTATGAGATAGGCCCATTGAGGAATGATAGCTTTATTTGAAATATGTAATAGGGTAAATTTATCTCGAAAAACAGTCCAATCTTTCTTGTCGATCAGCTCTCTGAATTCAGCCTCCTTCAATATCATTTCTTTAAAAAGAAAGTCCTTGAGATCCAAAAACATTAATTCTGATTCACTTGGAATCCACTGTTCTATGTCAATTTGAATGATGGATTTGGCTTCTAATTTATTCGTCAACATTGGATTTATTTTTTACTATTCTACCATCTATACTAGCTTGTAAATTTTTTTGATATCTGGCATAGCTTATCAAGGCATCGCGTATAAGTATATTAAGGTTTTTATGCGGCTTATCTATTAATACATTCATACCATCCCCACCTGTAGCTATGTAATCGCTCACTATTATATTATAGTTTGGCTTTCTAGTTCCCCCTACACTCCAATCTAGAATTTTATTATCGTCACTAAGTTTGAGATAAAAACCCTTAGATACTGGCCATCCATCCTTTTGGGCGATTCGCTCCAGCATAATTTTAAAATCATTGCTATCTACATCCACTAGAACTAATTCATTCTCAAAAGGCATGAGTTCAAAAATATGCTTAAGCAAAATAGGTCCAGAGGGCAGCGATTTTGTTCTCAGTCCCCCATAGTTACAAATTGCCACATCTGCTTTTTCTGAAAGATTATTGCTAGTATACCACATCATACCGTCTGCCACCCAATTTCCAAGCGTGCTCTCCACTTTTTTCTTTGTGAGTGTTTGATCAGAATATGCTATGGTATCATTCATTGTTCTTTCCAATTGCAGTCTATATGGCTTTAGAAAAGAATCTAATCGGGAGTTTGAGAGACCTTCCGTGCCTTCTACTCTATGAGATTTATTTTCAATTGATGAAATGCGGGTAGAGGCATCGCAAGATGTAAGTGCTAATGTGATAATAATAATACCATTTCTCACTAAACTCATCTTAAACCATTTTATATAAATCTTTTTTCAGGGCTTCAATGACAGAGCTTGTAGAAAGTTTGCCTTTGCTTAAAGCGGATTCACTCAAGAGCTTGACCGCTAAGTCCTTAGAATTAGCAGTAGCTGGCAACGACTGGGCTGTTTGGATTATTTCTTGTAGCATTTGATCTTTAGCCAGACAAATCATCGTCCAGGTTTGATTAGGAATATACAGTTGTTGAGAGAGGTTGTGCTGAAATTCATTATTAATTTCCTGAGTGAGGAGAAATTGGAACTCTTGGGCAGTGAGCTGAGGTTGATTGAGACGAGGTATAATACTGCTAAAAGAAATACGCTCCATAAAAAGCACCATACGCTCAAAGGCATGAATCTGATTGGGAAGTATTAGTTTATTAAACTCATCTTTTCGCTTTTTGGCTTGCGAAATGTTATCTCTTTTTAGCCAGTGATTTAAAAACATATAGACCAAAACCAATACTCCTATTTGAGGGATAATAAGTTTTAATAATTCATAAAAATTGAAGTCGCTCATGGTTTTTTGTCTATTTTTGAAACGCAAATTAAGGAAATTTCGTTCTAGTCATATCATTAATTTTAGCAAGATATAATTTCTTAACGTGAACCTACAAGGCAATATTGTAAAATTTACTCCAGGAGCGATAACTCAAATTAAGCGGTTGATAGCTAATGAACCACAAAATTCACATAAATTTCTTCGCTTAGGAGCTAAGAACGGTGGATGTGCTGGGTTTTCCTATATTTTCGAATTTGATGACAAAAAAGACTCCGATGTGATAGAGCACCTAGATGGTTTTTCTATGGTAGTAGATATGGCGCAGGCAAGCATGATTCACAATTTAGAAGTAGATTATGAGTCTGGTCTTAATAATAGAGGCTTTCTTTTTAAAAATCCAAATGCAAAGACCACCTGCGGCTGTGGGACTAGTTTTAGTTAAAAAATCATTAGATATAAACTCCCTAGACAATTTACATATCTCATATTTAAACTTATTTCAAATGAAAAAAATTATTTTAACCCTTTCTATCTTATTTATGGTTCTTGGTTTGAGTGCGCAAGCCACCAAAGGAGTTTCGCAAATCAAATGGACCGTAGTAGCCAAAAAAACGGGAGCCAATACTGCCGAAGTATATTTTAAAGCGACACTAGCGCCAACATGGCATATTTGGTCACAAGACCCTGGAGATGATATGCTTATACCTCCTACGTTTACATTTAGTGACAAGGCTGTAGTGGCACAGGGCAAGGCGAGAGAACTTGGCAAGAAGATATCTAAAGCAGAAGAGGGATTTAAAAATAAACTCAATTATTATGAAGGTACTGTTGTATTTGTACAAAAGGTTAAGTTTACAGGACAGAAAACCATAGCGGGTTCTATCAATTATCAGATATGTGACCCTACGAAGTGTTTGCCACCGGCTGATTTTAGCTTCACCGCTGCGGTTAAATAGTTTATTTTTATTTATTAAATTCATTTTGTGAAGAAATTAGTTGCTCTTTTTGTTGTTTTTGTCTTAATAATTGCTCTTCCGAAACTATTTTTCAAACCTGTTGAAAAGGCTAAACATGAAGAGCCGACAATTACTTCGGCAGATTCTACTAGTCAAAAAGAGTTAGATGATATCAATAAACTATTTGGTGAAGAAGGTCAAGTTGGTGAAACCAATGACAGTTTTCCAACAGAAGCCGTCGCTGCGGATTCAGCAACAATTGCAGATGATGGATATGGCGTATATGGCAAACCACTAACAGATTGTGGCGATGACAAACACGAAGAGTTAAACCCTTGGTCTGCCTTTTTTATAGGATTGTTAGGGGGTTTTGCTGCATTATTTTTCCCTTGCACCTTTCCTATGATACCTATGACCATGAGCTTTTTCTTAAAAGGTTCTGAAAAAGGAAAAGGAACACGAAACGCAATTTTATATGGATTTTCTATTTTTCTAGTATATTTTCTGTTAAGCCTTCCGTTCAACTTTGGATTATTAGGAGGAGATGCGTTAAGTAATTTCTCAACGAATATTTGGGTAAACCTAGCATTTTTTGTGATTTTCTTGGTTTTTGCTATTTCATTATTTGGCTTCTTTGATATTTCATTGCCTTCTAGTATTGCTAATAAAATGGATAGCAAATCAAGCACAGGTGATTTTATCGGGATATTTTTCATGGCATTTACACTTGCTATTGTTTCGTTTTCGTGTACTGGGCCTATACTTGGTTTAGTGTTAGCTAGTGCAAAAGACGCTAAGTTTATTACCCCAGCATTCTCAGGATTTGGATTAGGTTTAGGAATTCCATTTGCAATTTTTGCATTATTCCCCAAAGCAATGGCTAAGTTGCCAAAGTCAGGCTCTTGGTTGGATGTTGTAAAAAATGTTTTTGCCTATATTGAACTAGCTTTCGCCTTTAAATTCCTGTCCAATGCAGATTTAGTTATTCAATGGGGATTGCTAAAAAGAGAGCAATTTGTAATTATATGGATAATTATAGCCATTTTGATGGGGCTTTATTTGATCGGAAAATTTGCATTTAAAGCGGAATATTTAATTAAGGCGGGTTTAACAACAAATATTCTTGGTATAACAAGCTTTATTTTCGCCATTTATTTAATGACGGATTTTTTTGGTGGTGAATTAAATCTTATTAGTGGATTCCCTCCACCTAAGACTTATAGTATAAGCGAATACAAAGGTCATTTTGAACAGCATGAAAATCAATATGACTTGGCTTTAGAGAAAGCTAAAAAAGAGAATAAAATTTTATTTGTTGATTTTACAGGTCATGCCTGTGTAAATTGCAGAAAAATGGAGGAAAATGTGTGGCCAGACAAAATGGTTTATGAAGATATGAAGAATAAATTCGTGATTGTTTCACTTTTTGTAGATGAGAAAACATCTCTACCTGAAAATGAAAAGCGATATTCTCAAAAGCTAAAAAAGGAACTAGTGACTGTGGGCGATAAATGGTCAGATTTTCAATCCACCAACATGCATCATTTATCTCAGCCCCAGTATGCCCTCATAGATCCAAATAGTGGAAGAATTATAAACGAACCACTGGCAAATTACAATGAAGTCGGAGTGTTTAAGAAGTTCATAGATTGTGCTATAAATTACAAAAAGCAAAATCCATAAATAACATGCCCTCACGTTTCATTTTCTTTTTTCGATTTGCTATTGCCTTGGGTTTTTTAGGATTGGCTATTGCTATTTATGTTTATAGAGATATGACAGGTCTTTCTTTGATGCAGACTTATACCTTCTTTGCCCTATTGGTGATTTATGGTCTTTTTAGGGTTTATAGAGCCTACAAAGCGGGAGAGGATGTCATTCCAAACAATGAATAATATGAATTATCTATATAGACTTACATTTTTAGGTTTCGCACTTGGGCTAGTCATTTCATGTGAAGAAAAAAAACTTTTATCGGATACTACCACTTCGGGACGAATCACAGTAGTAGCAGATGAAAACTACAAGCCTCTTCTGGATAGTGAGGTTATGGTTTTTGAAAGTCAGTATCCCGAAGCTAAAATCAATATGATTTATAAGCCAGCTGCTGAAGTGGTAAAGGCTATGGATGACGATAGTGTCCGTATGATTATCACTGCAAGTGCTATAGACACAGCATATTATATTTCATTTTTTCAAAAAAGAGATTATTCTCCTAAAAATGCTTTCATAGGAAAAGATGCCGTGGCTATCATAGCTAATAATAGTCGTCAAGGATTGAAAATGACAACGGAGGAGCTAGCGAAAGTATGTGCAGGCGAAATTACAGATTTTTCACAATTGGTGAATGGTGGAGGTAGTGGCAAAATAACCTTGGTTTTTGACCATGCAGCCTCTAGCACGGTAGAGTATATTCAAGATAGTCTATTACGAGGGAGAGCCCTGACCACTCAAGCTTTTGCGCAGAAGGCCAATCTCGAAGTCATGACTTATGTACAGAACAATAAAAACGCATTGGGAGTTATCGGTGTCAATTGGATTAGTGACAATCAAGATGAAGAGAATCTGGCTTTTTCTAAGCATATATTTCCTGTAGAAATGCGAGATGCGGCTAATTCACAATACTATTACCCTCCACATCCTGGCTATATAGCATCGCACCTATACCCTATGCGCCGTCTCATGCGGGCTACGCTTAAGGAAAATGGATTGGGCTTAGGACGTGGATTTTTAAATTTCATGACGGGTGAAATCGGACAGCGAATTGTGCTCAAAGCTGGTCTGGTACCCGCTAATATGGTAACAAGAGTGGTACAAACCAGAAAAGAATTGTAAGGATGACAATTTGGTTAAATATCATAAAATAAATAAACCCTACCTTTACGAACTTATTCTTAGATACAAATTTTTAAAATAAACCATGAATAAACCAATTTTATTTTTTTTAGCGGCGAGTTTTACCATGACTAATTTACTAGCACAGTCTAAACTAGGTCTGCAAATGCTCCAGGATGAGCGATGGATCTCAGCAGAAAAAGAGTTTGCAAAATCCTCCGCAGAAGAAGATATTTTTTATAAGGGATTTGCCCAAATGAAGCAAGAGAATTTGGAAGCAGCAAAAGCTAGTTTTAATTCTATCGCTACCAAACCTTATGGAAAAATTGGACTTGGTTGGCTAGAGTTAAATGCGAAAAATAAAACAGGAGCAAGTAAATTGTTTGAAGAAGCCGCTAATGAAACAAAAAATAAAAATCCAGAAGTATTTATAGCTATTTCTAGAGCTATAGCGAACTCGTCGATAGAAGAAAAAGACGAGGCTATTGCTTGGGCGAAAAAAGCCTGCGATATGGTCAAATCTAATGCAGATTATAGAATCGTATGGGGTGATGCCTATCTTAGCAATCAGGATGGAGGTAGCGGGAATATTCAATATGAATACGCTCAACAGTATGCTCCGAATACCGCACTACCTTATGCAAAAATTGGATATTATTATTTTAGAGCTAAGGTATATAAGGAGGCTTTACCAAATTTTAATAAAGCATTATCGATAGACCCAAACAATACATTTTCATTGAACTATTTAGCACAAATCTATTATAGGTACAAAGTCTATGACACCGCGGAAATGTATCAGCAAAAATTACTTCAGATTGGAGATAAAAGTCCTGAAGATATGGCTTTCTTAGCCAATATTTACTTCAAGGCTAAAAACTATGAGAAAGCCATAGAGCAAATCAATGAAATTATCAAAGGTGACAACAAGTATAATTATCTGAATCGATTGATAGGCTATTCATACTATGAGACTGGTAAATTTCAAGAAGCAATAACTTTCTTAGAAAAGTTTTTAGAGACGCAACCTAGAGAAAAAATTCTTTCTGGCGATTACGAATATTTGGGTAAAGCTTACATAGCTCTGGGAGATAAGGAAAAGGGAGTAAGTAACCTTCGTAAGGCTGTCGAAATGAATTCTAAAGATAAGGATGCGGTGAAAAGTATCGTTGAGGCATTTAAAAAGGCTAAAATGCCAGCAGAAGAACTTGAGTTTGCAAAGAAAGTGGTGGAATTGCCAGAACCTGTAGCTTCAGATTATTTAAATCTGGGTTCAGCTTTGTATAAAAATAAATTATTTGAAGAAGCTGATGCTACATTTACAAAAGTATTAGAGTTGTCCCCAAATTCATCAGATGCATATTATATGAAGGCTAAGTGTAAAGTATATTTGGATCCTGAGCAGACAGCAGCTTCTGCGAGGGAAGACTATACCAAGTATCTTGAGATGGTAGTCGGAAACGAGGAAAAGAATAAGAAAAAAGTCATAGAAGCGAAAATCTATCTTGCCAAAATCGCTATCAAAAATGATAACGACAAAGCTAGAGCTAAGACTTTATTGGATGAAGTTCTCGTTCTAGACCCAGAAAGCAAAGAAGCTACCGAGTTAATGGAGTTTACGAAATAGAACTCAAAAGTTCTTCTTCCTTATCCTCCACCCACTCGGATAGAGATTAAAAAATTTAGACTTTTCTATTTTAGCGAATCCTAGGGGCTTATCTTGGAATTGAAAAAGAAAGCTTCCATTTGATAAATTTAGTTGAGGGTCTTCGCACGATAAATAACTAAGGGCCTGTTCGGAGGTTAAGTCAACCGATGGGAAGCCTTTTTTTTCATAATGAAGCATGGCTAATCCTTGATGCGGGTCTATTTCTTGACCTTGGTATTGCCCCACTTCTATACCAATTTGTTTAATATAAAACTGTTTTGATAGCAGTGGTAGTTCATCTAAGAGATAACTCGGAGCTAGAAAGAGAGAATTTTTGAATTTATAGGTGCTATAATCCTTCAAATCTTCATTATTTATAAGATTTGATAGCCATGGGTTGATGTGGTCTCTACTAGATTTTTTAAGGGTTGGTTCGTAATTGCCTTTTTTACGAAGTACAGAGCAGAAAAAACCTTCGCCTTTCACTCTATGAGGTAAAAATCGATAGCCTGTTATATTCGGGGTTTTTATGATATCGATGTTCCATTTATCTTTTATTTCTAGATCCAAAGTTTCAAAGTCGAAGTCTTTGCTCAAGAGTTTTTCAAGCAAGAGTTCATTCTCATCTGGATTGTATGTACAGGTGCTATAAATTAAGATGCCACCTTCCTTGAGACTACCCCAAATGGATTTGAAAATATCAAATTGTCTGTCGCTGCACATAGCAGCAATTTCTTGACTCCACTCCTTTCTCGCATTTCTATCTTTGCGAAATAATCCTTCACCCGAGCAGGGAGCATCGATCAGTATACCATCAAAATAGTTTGGTATTTTTTTAAAATCTTCAGGCTTGTTTTCAGTCACTAGGAAATTGGGATAGCCCCACTTGGTCAAATTTTCACGTAGAACACTGTTCCGCTGAGGGATGATTTCATTGGATATAAGGTATTGATGAGGCCGCAAGTGGTCGAGTATAATGGTGCTCTTGCCACCTGGTGCAGCACAGAGATCAAGCACTCGATCCAGCGATATGTAGGTTTTCACCTTATCTAGTATCCAATCTATAAACATAGAACTAGACTCTTGTACATAATATTTCCCTTGATGAAAACAAGGGTCTAAGGTAAAGTAAGGTCGCTCTGAGAGGTAGTGTCCATGCCGTGTCCATGGAATTTCAGTTGATGCTAAGTTGTGATTTTTTCTGGGATTATACCGAATAGAAGTGACAGGTTCATATTCCAAACTGTTTAAAAATTCTTCCCAGTCATTGGGGAATTGTTCTTTGATGCGATTTTGAAAGTCTGTAAAACTCATTTCTTTATCCTATTTTTATTATCTGTGAGAAATGAAGACCAGTCTGAATATTTCTTAGTACCACCGTCTCCTATGCCACCGTTAAAATGATGGCAAACTGCTACTGCTAGGGCATCGGTGGCATCAAGAGAATTTGGCATCACATCCATCTTACATAGTGTTTGCAGCATCTTGGCTACTTGCTCTTTGGTCGCATTGCCATTACCCGTGATAGACTGTTTGACTTTTTTAGGATAATATTCTGCCACTGGAAGCCCCAATGAAAGAGCTGCCACCATAGCCACTCCTTGCGCCCGTCCTAGTTTGAGCATACTTTGAACATTCTCACCATAAAATGGACATTCTACAGCACATTCGTCGGGTTTGTATTCTAGAATGAGTGCCTTGATTTTTTCGTAAATTTTTAGCAATTTCAATTGCTGATTCTCTAATTTATTGAGACGCACTTCTCCGAGACAGACCGTAGAGATGACTCCTTTTTTAACAGAGATAATACCATAGCCTAAATGCAAGGTACCGGGGTCTATTCCTAAAATGATTTTCTCTGACATCGTAGAATGAACATCAATTCGTGTAAAAAAGTTTACGAAAATAGTCATAGCGCTTCCCTATATGCATGGATTGCAGCGGAAATGCTATCGTTACCTCTGGTAATTGCTGAATAGTGGGAATTAGGTTTTCAACGCTATAGTTTGAAATAAACAAATAATCTAATTGCGTGATTTTCGGAAATAAAATGGAACGTTCACCCTTACATTGAATGAGCAAATATTTCGAAACTTCGGTTTTAGATAAAATTCCTAAGTCAAAAAAATCATCGTCTTCAGTTTTATTATTTAGCTCTAATGCGTTTACTTTCGGCTCAAAGCTCGTGAATATAGGAAGATTGTCAAGTATCGTATCTTGATTCATCGCCATTAGATTGCTATAGAATGAAAGTTGGATTCCTAGATATTTATTGACTTGATTACATAACACCGCTATACCAGTTGCTGAACTTATTCCCATATAAAACAGTTCCCCACCTTTCGGGTCAGATAAGTCTATCTTGTTTATAGATTTAGCCAAATAACATGAATTTAAATATTATGATGGGTAGTCAAATAGATCTCTACTTGTATGAAAAACTGCGTAAATTTCTACGAATTTCATTTCTAAATCTACTGTATAAATTGATAGAAATGGAAATTTTAGTAGTGGAAAAAATCTAAAAGTATGATAACGTATTTCTAGTAGAGGGTTAGCTTCTAGCTTTTCTAGAGCTTCTACGAATTCATTTTTAAATTTTAAAGCTATTGATGGTGAAATCTCCAAGTAGTATTCAAACGATATATCAAAGTCAAGTTGAGCTTCTGGAGATAGGTGAATCTTAAAGCTCATATTTCTCTTTGATTCTTTGTAGAAATTCTTCCTTTGACACAAATAAATTTCAAGGGGTTTTTAATCTCTTAATGAGAACTTCCTTCTGCTTATCTGTCAATTGAAAATCGTTAGAATCAAATTGTAAATGATCTATGAAATCAGAAATTTCTTGAAAATGTTGGCTATCTAAATCCTTTAGCTTATCACTAATTCTAGTTATTTCAATTACTTCCATTTTTTTGGGGATTTTGTTTTTACAAAGATAACGACTAATTTTTTCTCCATTTAAACTTTATAAAGATAGATAGAAATGGGAAAATCAATAAGCTAAAGCTATAAAAGGCATCAAATAATGCAGTGTAGAAAACAGGTTTGGACTTCCATTGAAGATGCTTAGATATTTTATACAGAAAGAAAATTTTTAAAAGAATGAAAGTAAATATTAATCCAAATATAATAAAATGAAAAGCGAAAAAACTCATCCATATCCAGATGCAAAACCAGAATAAAAAACTGTATAGAAGAGGCTTTGATAGTTCTATTTGTATAGACTTATCCAGAAATTTTCCTTTATGAACATGACGAAGTTTTTGCTTGCACCAAGCAATAAAACTGGTATGTGGAAAGGAATAGACCAGACTTTCAGTGAATACATCTATTTTTTTGATTGATTTATAATAGTTCACCAGCGTAGTATCATCGCCACTTCCTAAGTCTTGAAATTGTTCTAAATATTCTTTTGACCATAGTTCTTTTTTGAAGGTCATATTTCTGCCAATGCCCATGTATGGTTTTCCTATAATCGTAAAGTAAAGAAAGTTTATAGTGGTGTGAAGGGCATCGAATCTAACCCATTGATTCATAAATCCATTTTGTGATATATATGGAGAAAGACCAAGTAGAATATCGCATTTAAAATACTGTATATGCTGTGAAATAGAAGATAGCCAGTATTCAGAAGCAGGATAGCAATCGTCATCTATTGTTATCATCCATTCATTATTAGCCAAGCTAACACCATAGTTCAAGGCTTGCTTTTTTTCAATATATGGAAGGTCAAGAATGGTGATATTTTCAATACGTAGTTTTTCTGTTTCTAATGATTTTTTATGCAATTCTTCCAGAAGCTCAATAGGAGTATTTTTACAAACTACAATAATCTCAAATGTGGAATAGTTTTGTGATAATATTTTTCCCAAGTAATTGAGTAAACGAGGCGCAGTGCCTTCTGTGCAGATAATTATGGAAAATGGGAGGGGAGGATAGGAGTGAGAAATCTCAGGTGAATAGCGTGATATGATAAAGTATTTTTTATAGAGATTCGAGAGGTGGAGTATTAAAAAAATACTAGATAATATACCAAGCACCCATTCCACAAGATAGCATTTAAAATTTAAAGGTATTGATGAGATGGTAAATATCGGCATCTACAAATTCTATTGCAGGACGTAAAGAATCATAGTTTGGAGTTGTGGCAAAGTAAATGGCTCCTCGTATAAACTGATTTTTATAATCCGTTAATATGAATTGTTTATCAGATGCAGCATTACCACCTACGGAGTAGATGAGCCCTTTGATATTCGGCTTATCAATAACGGAGTCCTTTATAAAACTGGCCTTAGACATATGCTTGGATGTCAGCTTATAGGAGTCTTCCAGTAATTTTGCCAAGATCATTTCATCTTCATAATACTTATAGCTAAAATGGATTTTGGCATTGAGTTCTGGATAAACTATATTGAACCAACATGAGTCTGATGCTAACCTTTGATTGCGAAATGAATCTTTATTTTCAATGTAGGTATAAGTCGGCATCTCAAATCCGAAGCCACATTCAGAGGTAAAAGGCTTGTATTCTTTTTTGGGAAAATAGAAACGGGGATAGGCTTTTTCTCTTGGAATATTATCTTCCGTACAACCTGTAATTAGTGTTAAGTTGTAAGTTATAAACGTTAAGTATAAAAAATTTTTAATATTCATGTCAGCATTCTTTTAACTTTCGACTAACTTAGCATTCTGCTATATTCACTGAAATATTGGTAGCTAAGCCTGCTTCAGAGGTTTCTTTGTATTTAGTATTCATATCAAGTGCTGTTTGCCACATTGTTTTGATGACACTATCGAGGGAAACTTTCGCCTGTGAAGGGTCACTTTCTAAAGCTATATTAGCAGCTGTGATGGCCTTCATAGCCCCCATAGTATTACGCTCTATACAAGGCACTTGAACTAATCCAGCTATCGGATCACAGGTCATACCGAGGTGATGCTCCATCGCTATTTCTGCTGCCATCAATACTTGCCCTGGGCTTCCTCCCAAAATTTCTGTTAGCGCTGCTGCTGCCATGGCCGAGGATACGCCTATCTCTGCCTGACAGCCACCCATAGCTGCACTGATGGTGGCAGATTTTTTAAAAAGTGTACCAATTTCGCCAGCGGTAATGATGAAATCAACTATTTCGTTATCATCGATATCGTCTAAAAAGCATACCGCATACATTAGCACAGCTGGTAAGACGCCTGCTGCTCCATTGGTAGGAGCGGTCACGATACGCCCATAGGCGGCATTTTCTTCATTGACGGCTAAGGCGAAAACACTGACCCATTTATTGACAAGGTTAAAATCTCTTTTAGAATGCTGCAGAAAAGAAATACACTCTTCTATCGTCTCTAACTTTTGACCATGGGTTAACTTGATAAAAATTTCATTTGCTCTGCGTTTCACATTTAGTATACCTGGGAGCATACCTCCGCGTTGCATTCCCCGCCAGATGGCATCTTTCATTTCTCTCCATAGATGTAGAGCTTTAGACCTTACCTCATCTTCTGAATACCATGTGCATTCATTAAGCATTACCAGCTGACTTACGCTTAGGTTTAGCTTCTTACAATTTTTTAAAATTGTATCCCCGTCATGACACGGTAGTTTGCTGCTAGATTTCGATTGACTGCTTGCAGTCTCTCCCTCTTCCTTTATAAAACCACCGCCTACCGAAAAATAGGTTTTAGCTACTTCACTGCCATCGTTTAATTTTGCTGCTATTTGCATGGCATTGGGGTGCTCTGGGTGCGTGTAGTTCATGTGAAACTGAATAGCATTGTCAAAAGGAATTACTTGCTGACCTCCTAATGCTATTGTCTTTTCTTCATCTATCTTTTTTAGAGTAGCATCTAGTAGGGTGGTATCGAAGGTTCTGAAATCATAGCCACACAAACCAAGAGTCACAGCAAAATCAGTTCCATGTCCTTTGCCTGTTTTGGCTAGAGATCCATATAAATCTACATGTACCGCATTTACAGATGTTAATAGACGCGAGTTCGATAAATGATGGCAAAATGCCAAAGCGGCCTCCCAGGGCCCCATTGTATGCGAACTTGAAGGCCCAATCCCTACTTTAATAATATCAAATGCACTGATAGATTCCATTGGACAAATTTAGATAAGATTATGTTATCTTATCTAGTTTTAATTAATCCTTAGAGGTATACCAAAGTAAGACTAAAGATAAGGGATTCGTTCACCTGTATTTTTCAGATGGAAATCTTTTGTTCAATTCAAGAATTACAATTTTTTTACCCAAAACTTTTGTAGAATTTGATATAAAATCAGCCTCTTCGCTAGGACTCATATTGAAAACATTGACAGGTGTTAAAATGATCTTTTTGTCATAGCCATTTTCAATCTGCCAAATGTATTTGGCTATAGTGTGGTCGTATGGTTCCATGTTAAACTGTGCGCGACGATTGTTTAGCACCTCTAATTCATTGCTATCTAATAGAGAGTAGATTAATTTTTGATTGACAAAAAGTATTGAGTTGTCAACATTATATGCAGACTTATAAGGATGGTGCTTGCTTTGATTATAGTGTTGGTTTAGATTCGTTATTGTTTTAGCTTTGTCTAATAGACCCTTGTGACAAAGTTCTAGCATGATTTTATCCAAGTATAATAAACTACTATCTATTCCATGTTTTAAAAGGTGATTCATCATAGAATGTTTTTCAAAGATGGCATTATAACATCCTTCGTATTTTTTTTCACGGAGTAATTCACATAGTTTTAAATAGTTTAAAGAATCCGTGTTCCAAATATTTGATTTATGTGGTTCTATATTGTACATCTCTACTTGTGATACAATTTTCATGGCTAGTTCTCGCACATTTTTATCCTCATATGCCATACGTTCTATCTTACCTTCAAATTCGCTACAGATAAAGTTTTTCTGTACATTTTTTAAAGGATATTTTCTAGTGGTTTTATTCTGTATAGCCGCTTGTACTAATTTACTGTAACTGTATTTTTCAATTGGTTGATTGTATTGTGCTAAATAAAAAAGCAAGCTATCAAAATACTGATTTGTAAGAATACTGTCTCTGTCTATGAGTTCGAGATATAGTTGAATAGATGAATTTGAAATTTTACCATATCGGAAAGCTTCATTATACTTTTGAATAGCACCACCATAGTTGTCTCTCATAATTTCCTTTTCAGCTTCGTATTGCAGTCTTGGACAGGGGTCTATTTGATATACCTGTGATGATAGATGTTGAAATAGAAAAAAGAAAGTAAATATTGCAATTGATTTCATTAGTAGTTAATTATCTAAAGCAAAGTTAACGAATTTAGACTCCAAATAAAGAATTATAAATTATCTTCACACTCCTATTTCTTATGCAAAAATTTAAACTCGTATCTTCCTACAAACCTGCCGGAGATCAGCCCAGAGCCATTGAAGAATTGGTGCAAGGATTGGAACAAGGACTGGAGCATCAGATATTGCTCGGTGTCACGGGTTCGGGCAAGACCTTCACGATGGCGAATGTCATAGAGAAAATTCAGAAACCTACACTCATTATTACCCACAATAAAACACTTGTATCGCAGCTCTACGGAGAGTTCAAACAGTTTTTTCCGAACAATGCTGTGGAGTATTTTGTTTCTTACTACGATTATTACCAACCAGAAGCCTATTTGCCGAGTTCGGACACCTACATTGAGAAAGATTTATCTATCAATCAGGAAATAGAAAAATTGCGCTTATCTACAACTTCATCTCTCTTATCAGGACGAAATGATGTTCTCGTGGTGGCCTCGGTCTCCTGCATTTATGGTATGGGAAATCCCCACGAATACAAACAGGGCGTTATACAAATTTCTGTCGGGCAGAAAATGACGAGAAATTTTTTCTTGGCTAAATTGGTTGATGCCTTGTATTCGAGAACGACGGCGGAACTGGGTCGAGGAAATTTCAGAGTTGTAGGTGATGTCGTCGAGGTATTTCTTCCCTATATCGATATGGGGTGGCGGGTAGAGTTTTATGATGATGAAATAGAAGCCATAGAGAGCTTCAACCCTGTGACTAATCGAAAAATAGAATCGAGCACTCAGCTGGCTATATTCCCAGCGAATATGTATGTAACCCCTAAGGATTTATTAATAGAAAGTATTCATAAAATCCAAGATGATCTGGTGAAGCAGGTGGACTACTTCAAATCGATAGGCAAACACATCGAAGCTGCAAGATTGACCGAAAGAGTCAATTTCGATATCGAAATGATGCGTGAACTTGGCTATTGTAGTGGGATAGAGAATTATTCTCGCTATCTAGATAAACGCAATGAGGGAGACCGACCGTTTTGTTTGATTGATTATTTTCCTGAAGACTTTGTTATTATACTCGATGAATCCCACGTGACTATCCCTCAACTGCATGGCATGTATGCGGGAGACAGGGCACGTAAGACCAATCTTGTAGAGTATGGATTTCGCTTACCTTCTGCTATGGACAATCGACCTTTACAATTTTATGAATTTGAGTCTTTTCAAGTGCCAAGAATCTATGTGAGTGCTACACCAGGAAAATTGGAATTGGAAAAAACAGAGGGGGTCATCGTAGAACAAATCGTCCGCCCTACAGGACTGCTCGACCCACCAATCAGTGTGCGGCCAATTCTCAATCAGATAGATGATTTGATGCATGAGATAGATTTAAGAGTTCAAAAGAATGAGCGAGTTTTAGTGACTACCTTAACCAAACGAATGGCAGAGGAGTTGACCGAGTATTTCTACAATGCTGGCGTAAAGTCAAGATATATACACAGTGAAGTGGATACGCTCGACAGAGTTGAAATATTGAGAGAACTGCGTATGGGAAAGTTCGATGTATTGGTAGGAGTCAATCTTTTGAGAGAGGGACTAGACCTGCCAGAAGTATCTTTAGTAGCTATTTTAGATGCCGACAAAGAAGGTTTCTTGAGAAATGAGCGCTCGCTGACCCAGACAGCAGGACGCGCAGCGAGAAACGCGAATGGTCTCGTTATTTTCTATGCCGAGAAAATCACTAACTCCATGCAGCGCACCATAGATGAAACGGAGCGGCGCAGAGATATACAAATCAGATATAATCTGGAACACGGCATTACGCCAAAAACGGTGCTGAAATCGAATGAAGAGATATTCAAGCAGACAGCTGTGCTTAATATTCGCGAATACGAGGAAGTAGACGCCATGCCAACATCTATGGTAGCTGAGGAGGGCGAAGAGGAATACCTGAGCAAAGATGAACTTGAGCGCAAAGTCAAAGCAGCTAGAGATAAAATGCAAAAAGCAGCTCGTCAAACCCACTTCGCAGAAGCGGCTTTATATAGAGACCAAATGTATTATTATCAGACGAAATTGGATGGGTTGAAAAGAGGTGACAAATGAAAAGTTAAATCAAAATGAAATTAATCTTCATATTTTTTATAGTATGCAATAAATGTTTGATTTCTCAGTTTCACAGCCAAAAGTTATATGAAAGAGGTGATGCTATTCTTACATATGTGCATGGAGATTTTAAAAAGTTAATAAATATCGATAAGCTAGATACAAATAGTGATAAGTATAGAATTGTAAAATCGATAGAGTTGTCCCTTTTAAATGAAGCAAAAAATTATTATCTTCAGATTCTAAACTCTGAGGATAATTTTGACATTTATGATTTGGCACTATTTTCAATAGCAAAAATTTATGAAACAAATGGCTTTAAAGACAGTGCACTTCAAACCTATTTTTGTATTACAAAAAGTAAGGGATACCATCTACAAACATTTGGTCAGAAGAACGACCACAAATTACGGGTTGATTTAAAACATCCAACCTATATGAGAATAGTTAATTTATCGATGAGTGACTCTAATTACAAACAGGCTTTAACGTATTTAGATTCATTAGAGAAATATCCACCTGTATTTGGGATGGGCTTTGGGGGACATCAGATAATAGTAGAATGGCATCAATATTTATCATACCAAAAAGGGATGTGCTATTTCCAGCTCAAAGAATACGATAAATCATTGTCATTTACTTTACCTTATTTACTAGATACTAGTTTCGATATAAGTCAAAAATTATTTTTATTGTCTAGGTCAGCGATAAAATTTCAATATCCAAGCTTAAACTTTGACAAGGAGTTTAAAAGAAGTATTGATAATATCTATAGAGAGAGAATATCTGAAAAATCTTCACGTTTGTATTTCACATTCTTACGAAGCAGAATTTATTTAACCAATGAGCAACATAATTGTATTTGTGCCGGACGAAATAGTCCTGATAGCTGTATAAAAATACCTCAATATTAGCAAGAACTTAACTTCCCCTTATAAGTATAGTCAAGACTTTCTGATATGGGGTAATAGACATTTTGTCAGGAATTCCCCCTTGGCATTCCATTTGCCTTACCTAAAAATAAACACTTAATATTTAAAACTTAACAAATGAGTACGAAAGGAAAAATTAAAGTAGAAGTCGAAAACATATTTCCCCTTATCAAGAAATTTCTCTATTCCGACCATGAGATTTTCTTAAGAGAACTAGTCTCTAATGCTACAGATGCTACCCTTAAACTGCGCCACCTTGTCAGCAAAGGTGAATCTAAGTCAGAGTATGGCAGTCCTATCATTGAAATCAAAATAGATAAAGAAGCTAAGACCCTCCATGTCATAGACCAAGGGCTCGGCATGAGTGCCGAAGAGGTAGAAAAATATATCAATCAAGTCGCTTTTTCTGGAGCGGAGGAATTTCTGAATAAATACAAAGACTCCAAAGACAGTGGGATTATAGGTCACTTTGGTCTCGGATTTTATTCGGCCTTTATGGTAGCAGATAAGGTAGATATTATCACGAAATCTCATACCGATGCCCCAGCAGTCAAATGGAGCTGTGACGGTAGCCCGGAATATTCTCTAGAGCCTGCGGATAAAGCAGACAGAGGTACAGAAATTGTCCTACACATCAATACCGAGTCGGAAGAATTTCTGGATGAAGCGAGAATCAAAACCCTACTAAACAAATACAATAAATTCATGCCTATTCCTATCAAATTCGGCATGAAAAAAGAATACCTAACATTACCAGAAGGTGCGGATAAGGATGCCAAACCTGATGAAATAGAAGTAGATAATATTATTAATAACCCCAGTCCAGCCTGGACCAAGAAGCCAGCTGACTTAAAAGACGAAGACTATCAAACATTTTACAATGAACTCTATCCTTACCAATTCGAAAAGCCCCTTTTTCATATCCACCTCAACGTGGACTTTCCATTCAACCTCACCGGGATATTATATTTCCCTAAGCTTTCCCCGAACTTACAAGTTCAAAAGGACCGTATCCAACTCTACCAAAATCAGGTATTCATCACCGACAATGTCGAGGGGATAGTTCCTGAATTTTTGACGATGCTGCGCGGAGTTATTGACTCGCCAGATATTCCTTTAAATGTATCACGCTCATATTTACAAGCAGATAATAATGTCAAGAAAATATCGGAATATGTGACTAAAAAAGTGGCGGAGAAATTACAATCCTTATTCAAAGAAAATCGCGAGGACTTTGAGTCTAAATGGAATGATATCAAAATAGTCATAGAATATGGAATGCTCAGCGAACCCAAGTTTTATGAAAAAGCAATGCAATTTGCGCTATTCCCAACCACCAAAGGCGATTATAAAACATGGGATGAACTGAAAGAACTCATCAAAGATACCCACAAGGACAAGGATGACAAAACTATCGTACTCTACACCGCTGACAAGGAAAAGGAATATAGCTATATCCATGCAGCCGAAGAAAAGGGATATACCGTAGTGCATTTGGATAGCCCTATCGTAGCACATTTGATACAGAAAATAGAAGGTGAAAATGAGAAAATTTCCTTCGCTCGTGTCGATTCTGCCCCTGTAGAGCAGTTGATAAAAAAAGAAGATAATCAAATCTCTAAGTTATCAGAAAAGGAAAAGGAGAAACTCAAGACAGCTATCGAAGAGGTAGTGCCTAAGGCTACATTTCATGTGCAACTGCAAGCTCTTGATACCGAAGCTACGCCATTTCTCATCACCCAAAGCGAGTTTATGCGTAGAATGAAAGATATGCAAGCCACAGGTGGCGGTGGTTTTATGGCTATGGGCGGTTTCCCAGACTCTTATGATTTAGTGATCAATGAAAATCATCCAATAGCCACCAAGATATTGGAAGAAAAAGATGCCGAACAGAAAAAGACCATGATTCAAAGTGCCTTTGATATCGCTCGTTTATCTCAGGGTTTACTTAAAGGCTCTGAACTAAATGAATATATTAAAAAGAGTTTTGAGAGATTGCAATAGATGCCACAAAGACACTAAGACGCAAAGCATAAATATTGAGCTAGTTAAGATAAATTCTAAACTGTTTACAATTGTGTTTCAATTGTTGAAAAGTTTTTTTAAATTATTTTAAGTTAAAAACTACATTTGTGTTCTAAACCAATAAAATTTAAAATCATGAATGTAAAAAACTTTTTAATCGGAACATTTGCAGCTGGCGTAGCCTTCTTTTTATTAGGCTGGGTATTTTATGGAATTTTATTTCCAAATATATGGCCATTGGCTGAAGGAGCTACTCCAAACCCTATGTATAGTGTCTTAGGAGGCATTGTTAGCGGTGCTGCTTTATCGTATGTATTTGATAAGATAGGCAATATGAGTATCCAATCTGGTGCAATCACAGCAGCTGTTATGGGCTTGCTTGGCAGCGTATCTATGCGTTTTTATATGATGGGTAATGGAAATTGTACTAGTATGAACGTTTTACTAACCGATGCAGCAGTGAATCTCGTTATCGGAGCTGTAGCCGGTGCAGCTATATGTTTTCTTGTTGGAAAATTTGGTGGTTCTAACGAATAAATCCTAACAATTATGATGAAGTTTGTTGTATCTACTCTTGTAGGATTTGTAGTTTACTTTCTTCTAGGATGGCTATTTTATGGGTTTTTATTTTCTACATTGATGCCTCATCCACAAGAAACACCTGAAATGATGATTATGGTCACTGCAGGTTGCTTCTTTACAGGCTTACTTTTAGCCTACATATTTGTATATCTCGGTGGGGCTGTCACTAGAACAGATGCCATACGCAATGGAGGAATACTTATGGGTATGTTAGCACTCGTCATGCACGCATTCACTTATAACTGTATGCCAGACTGGACTTGGACACATCGTATCATTGACCTTTTTACCAATGTCGTGATGGGCGTCATCATAGGGTGGGCTATATGGTTTGCAGCTAGTAAGGTAGGGAATAAGGAAAATTAAAAAGTTCACCTTATTAATTAATGTATCGCCTCAAGTCCTTGGATTTGGGGCGTTTTTATTTTGATGATTATTTCTTTGAACCTTGTTCTTCGACTTCGGATTCGTCTTTTAAGACTTCTTCTACACAAGGCTTCACTATTTTTTTATAGACCTCGCTATTTTCGTCCTCTGCCTGATTCAAATCTTTGTAGGTATATCCTGATGAGAATAATTTAGTAATGGCACAATCACAGTATTTTTCTACTGTTTCTTTAGACCATATTGCTTTTGCTTCTTCACTTTGAAGTGCTTCTTTCATACAATTTTGCATAGCGGATTCTTTGGCACCTTCTATATTCTCGATACTTTCAAATTTAAAATCGTCTTTAATTTTGTAGTTGCCTTGTAAGCATTCCATAATAACATCAAAGTTTTTCCCTTCTAAAAACAACTCTTTTACTCGTCCCTCCTTCATGGCCGCCATCATATCCTTACTATGAATAGTAGGTATTAACTTGTCGCAAACACATGAGCAATATTTGACAGCATCGATTTCTAATCCATTAATTTTCATCAATTTATCGCGTGTAGCGCCTGCGCATGATTTAATAAAGTCACTGCGTTTTCCTAGAGATATTCCATCCAAGGTAGTTACATTTTGGGTTAAAGCTATACCATAGGATATGAAAATAAAAAATAGAAGGATATAATTTCTCATAATTGAATCAAAATGTAAAAGTAAGCGAATCTTGATTTTAGGGTAGCTTTTTTGAAACGAAACCAAAAATATATTTATCTAGAGTAAAATTACAATATCGAATTCTCCTAAGGTAGGTATGGGTAATTTTTTCCTAATTTCACTTTTAATAGGAAGTAGATAGGTATTCCTTTTACTATCATACCAGATAGCTGTTTGCCATTTCACTCCGTCTATTTCAGTTGATGCTTTGAGTCTGCCCCATCCTTGTTCTTGATTTCTGAAGTTTTTTCGAATTTCTTTTGACATGTCTATGGGTAAAGCGATGAAATACCAGCCACCTTTTGGAGCCTGATGTTGCCATAACTTGCCAGAAAAAGAGTAGGAGATTTTAGCAGACATATTTTATAAATCGAGTAATGAAATAGTTCATACTTTTGTAGGTGTTATGCCCAAAGATAAGCGTTATAGGAGTTTTTTAAAGGGAATTTCATGGCGAATTGTAGGAACTATAGACACCATGATCATTTCCTATTATTATACGCGTGATCCTCTTAGTTCCCTGCAGATTGGTATGACAGAGGTGCTGACTAAAATAGTTCTTTATTACGTGCATGAGCGCATTTATTTTAAAACATTTGGCGATAAGGTTAATCAGCGAAAAGTAAGTTTGGTCAAAGGTGTTACTTGGCGTTTCGTGGGATCTATTGATACGATTTTGATTTCTTGGATATATACTGGTGACCCGATGATAGGTCTTAAAATAGGCGCCACTGAATTTTTCACAAAGGTAATTTTATATTATATACATGAACGCGTGTGGAATAAAATAAAGGTCGGAACTATAGTTGAATAACAGTATGTATCTAATGAACCCTATAGAGGTCTATCGTATAGACACCCCAATATGTGTAATGATAGAAAAAGCTCAAGACTTTGGCAAAGGAATTGGCGAAGCTTTTGTGAGACTAGCAGAGAAGCTAGAAAATAAAGGACAAAAGAGAGATTGTTATGGAGTGGTATTAAAGGAAGATAGTGATATGTGTTATTACGCAGCATTTACGGAGATATATGAAGGAGAGGCTAGAGAAAAGTCTTTCCCATCCTTTATGATTCCTTCTGGAAATTATCACATGATAAGGGTAGAAGAATGGAATAAAAATATTTTACATATTGGCCCTACCTTTGATCAAATATTAAAGTCTGGAAAAGTAGATACAACCTCTCCTTGTATTGAATTTTATAAAACAGAGCAAGAATTACTCTGTATGGTAAAAGCACTTTAAATTAATTATCGAGCAACTCTGGCCTATATTCAAAATGCATCGTATCATAGTGATACCATTTCCCTCCCCAAATAAATCCATGTCTCTCAAAAATATCAACGATAATTTGAGGAATTTGATTTTTGTATTTTAGAGAAACTTCTTCGTTGGTTGTTTTACTATCCCACTGCCAGTAGTGCGAATATTTGATATTGATATCGATAGAGGCTCCGAAGCTATGCTGGCTTAATCGTTTGGTGCCACTTATGTATCTCCAATTGAATGTTCCTCCTACATTCGTTAAATACTTTTTTAATTCTGGATGTTCGTCCAATTCTTGAGAAATAGCTTCGAGTTTTTTATTAATGCCGTTTATTTTGGTGACACGAATTTTTTGATTCACTAACTTGGGGCACCACAGCACATCAACTAAATTTGCCTCTACTTCCTTGGCAGAATTTCCATATATTTTTCGGAAAAAGGCTTCATTACGATAGCGTCCCGGGTCATAGTTTTTTGAAATAGTTTGAGGTATCGAACCCTTAATATATGGTAGCTTAAACATGTCTTCTAGGTCAGCATTTTCCAGAAGTTCTTGATGGGATTTTGATTTACCATCATCATACAATATGCTAGAGTTATCTTGAAAAAATAGTTTGCCGTTTTCATAATTTTTGATTTGCGGATAATGTTTCATAAGCTTTTGCACAGAATTGGGAATCTGAGATTGCAAAAAAAGAGTTGGGGCAAGAAATAAGAAGAAATATTTCATCTATGGATAAGTATAATGTCCGATAATTTGATAACTAAAAAGCATATCTTCTAGAACCTGTCCTGAACCTATGTTGTGAACAATCTTATACCTCTGACCATCGTCCGATTTAATGGATGATACAATCCCTATGTGTGACAATTTCCCTCCCAATAGCCAGCAGACAATATCTCCTGGTTGATAATCTTTACTTTGGTTTGTAATTTTCTTCACAGTTCCGAATCTCTCAAAAAATTTCATCAAATTATATACTCTTCGATGATCAATATTTTTATCCGCTTTCTTTCTACCCCATTTATTCGGATAAAGTGAGAAATTTTTAGACATATCTTCATGTACTAATTTCTGCAAATCGACCCCTAACTTCCTATAAGCCCTAATTACAACATCAGTGCATACGCCTTTATTCGCTGGAACATCGCCCATAGGGTATTTTAGAACAACGTATGCAGGATCATAGACAACATTGTCTCTTGTTAGTAAGATAGCAGCATCTGCTAATGATAGTTTGCTGGAGGAGTTTTGAGAACAAAGCTGAAAGGAAATAAAAAGAAATAGTATTAGGCGCATAAACATTGTTTATTTCATGGAATAATCTTTGAGTGCCTTTGCTTTATTCCATGCTATGGTAACAAACAATAAAGTCATACTCCCTCCAAATAAAACTGACCGAACAGTCCCCATTATTTGTGCTGCAAAACCACTTTCAAACGCTCCTATTTCATTACTAGAGGAGATAAACATGGAATTGACGGAGGTAACTCGAGCTCTCATGTGATCTGGAGTTTCGAGCATAAGGATAGCTCCGCGAATGACTACACTAACTGCATCGAAAGCTCCCATAAGAAATAATAAAACTAGTGAAATATAGAATGAGGTAGATAATGCAAAACCTAAGGTAGCTAATCCAAATAGACCTACAAAAATGATGAGCCATTTACCAGTATGTTGTCTAATAGGTTTGCGAGCGAGAAATAACATGGTTATGGCAGCACCTAATGGCATGGCGGCTCGCAAGTGCCCAAAACCTTCGCTATCTACTTTTAAAATATCTGTAGCGAATATAGGCAAAAGGGCTACACAGCCTCCAAAAAGCACAGCAAATAAATCTAAAGATATAGCCCAGAGCATCACTTTATTTTCAAACACATATGTCAATCCTTCCTTCATTTTGTGAAATGAATCTTGGAAACTGAATTTATAATTAAACTGACTCTCGTGCCTAGGTAGTTTAAGAATAGAAAGTAGGGAAATGAATAAGGCAATAACGACAAAAATAAAAGCATTTTCCGAGCCAGCATATTTAATGAGGTATCCGCCAAGAATGGGACCAACTACGGCTCCAATCTGCCATGCATTGCTGCTCATGGCAGAGTATTTAGCCATTTCAGATCTAGGTATAATTGAAGATAACAAAGCCACAGATGCTCCCATACCCATGCTGCCCACCACACCCATTAAAAATACGCCAAGATAAAGTATGATTTCCAATTTAGAATTTTGACCTTGTAAAAAGGTCATAGCAAAATACATCGCTAAAGCAATAATGAAGTAACTTCCTACTACTATAGTTAATACTTTTCTTTTTTCCATACGCTCCACTTGATAACCTGCTGGCAGGGCTAATAATATTCTAGGCAATGCTTCATAAAGTCCGAGCATACCTAAAGCAAGTGCAGCACCACTTATCTTGTAAATAAAAAAACCTAGTATGGTCATCTTCATTTGCAAAGCTATGGTAGTAAAAAATCGAAAACTAAGAAACCATTTTATGTGCGCACTCATGGCGCAAATATCTCTATTTTACTTGTAGTAGAGTAGAATAAATATCATCGAGTAGAATACGTTCTAAATTCTCCGTATCAAGATTCATATCAATATAAACGCCCCCGCCAGCTTCTGCCATTTGATTGAGTTTAGTCTTATAGCTTTGCGATGTCCCAAAGCCGACGACAGAAGTCAGTATGCCATTTTCGTTCATTTTTTCAATTTTCTCAAGCATAGCCTTATCATCATAGGCATACTTATTCATCTTGCCATCAGAAGCAATAATGACCATGTTGATGGCATCTGGCATATAGCTTTTCTGAAGTATTTCAAAGGCTTTGTCGATGCCTAAGACTCCGTCTGTAGTTCCAGATGGTAGAATGGAATTCACATACTTGATGCTTTTCTCTTTATCTATAATTTGATTTCTTGCCATTAGTTCATTAACTTCGTCATTGAAGGTAAGAATAGCAAGATAGTCTTTCTCTTGATAGTTTTTGATAAGATGTATAATACTTTTTTTGAGAACTCCTATTCTATTTGGCTTTTCCATAGACTTCGATACATCAATAAGTAAAATGAGATTTAAAGTTTTTCTATCTAAATTTTCAGTGCTTTCTTTTTGAGGCTGAGTCACAGGAGTTATATCTCCTTCTGATTTTTGAGGCTGCGGGTCGTAGTAGGGAGCCTTGGTATTCATGTTTTTTCCATCTTCTACTGCTAGTGAGCTGTCCGCTTTAGGTTGATAATTAACACTATCAATAGTTTTAGCGACTAATAGGTTAGTAGGGGTGTCTGGTTTGACAAAAGAATCTTTAATTTCAGGTTTTTCAAGGATTATAAAGGCAATATTTCTATTTGGATCTAATTTGATATCAAGCACATCTTTTCCATATCCTTCTACAATAGCTTGAATATTATACTTACCTTCTGGTATTCTGTTTACAAGTGCCCCAAAGCGATTAGCTACTCCTATGTAACTTTTATTATTGGTAGAATTTTTGATAAATACCTTTGCATAAGGTATACCTATAAAAGTCTCTGCATCTACTACCATAAAGGCAATATCTCTATCGCCAAAGAGCCTATTGCTTTCTGTCAATGATTTGAATGATTGTGAAATAGTCTTGACAGAACCGTATATACTCAATTCTATTTTTTCACTGTCATTAATTATTATATAAAGTCTTTCGTTAAAAGGACCTTCTGCTTCGGGATAGAAATTGATTTTTAAACTCCCTTTTTCACCTGGCAGAATATCCTCTTTTTTAAAGGTGGCATTAACGAGATTAGTAATTGGTTCATAACTTAGTTTGATAGTTTTGCCAGAGACATTTTCATAGCTAAAATTGATGCCATAAGTATTATTGATTTCAAGATTTCCTAGATACATTTTTTTATTCTCAAACCTCAATGAGCCTTGTGAGTAAAGACCTAGACTAGATACTAAAATAAGAAGTGTGAATCTAAAACGCATGATTTCTTTTTACACAAAAGTATATTTATTATTCTATGAGTTATTGTGTATAAGTGACATTTACTTTAAAATTTGTGCTTTGATACAAAGAATTTGTAGCTAAGAATGGAAAAATAGGTCACAGCCAAAGCTAAGACACAAATGGCAATATTGGCAATGGAATGAAGTTGGAGAGTATTTAAGACGTAAGAAGTAG
The DNA here is from genome assembly GCA_016787225.1 of Chitinophagales bacterium. NCBI lineage: Bacteria > Pseudomonadati > Bacteroidota > Chitinophagia > Chitinophagales > Chitinophagales bacterium. The sequence goes on along the minus strand of JAEUUY010000014.1, from coordinate 63,069 downwards.
TGTAAAGAAATGCGGTAGAGAATACTATAGGTACAAATATTAGATGTAGGAAATACTTGGCGTGGTCAAATTGAATGAGGGAATGAAAGTAATAGATTAGAACGGGTAACGGCAGAATATTGATGATAAGCCAGTATAAAGATGCTCCTTCAAATTCAAAATGATATACTAAAAAATAGAGAAGCGGGATAGATAAAAGCGCAATAAAACCTGTTAAATAAATAAGAAATTTCGGCCTAGACATTGCTATTAAATATGTCCATGGTATAATCATTAATGCATTGAATAGGCTTCCTGCTGTTATATAACCAAACGAAGTATTTAGTTTATGCACGATATCGACATTGGATAACCAAAGAGTTAAGATATCCATTCGAAAAACAATTAGTGCTATGCAGATGGGGATCAGAGTATAGCTGATAATTATAGTATGTTTATAGTAATTATTTTTTATAACCTCATTAGGCTCTGATAATAATAATTTTGATATGTAAGGAAACAATGCACTCTTTACTGTAGCGCAGTACATTATAAATGCCATAATAATATTGTATAAGATGGCATAATATCCAAACTCGGTTTTACTTAGCCATTTAGTTAGTAAAAAATTATTCACATCTCCATAGATAAATCCAAAAATACTGATGAAGGATATGCCTAGAGCTAGTTGTTTTAATTGACTGAGATAACTAGTAGAAAAAAATCTTAAAGGATTGATGAATTGAGTTTCTTTATAAACAAAAAACTTCTGAATGAGTATAGTGAGAAATGAAATGCTTATGTGCCAATAAAAAAATAGCTCAATACTAGGTGCTAAAGAGTAGAAAAGAAAAATAGTTCCAAAATTCTTCAAGGCAGTGAGTCCTACCTGAGTATAATTCGATAAAGCCTGCTTATTTAAGCCAAATAAAACTCCTGTATAGAAGGAATGCGGCCATTGCATAAGTATAGCAAAAGCAATAAGTCTCATTAAGTTTTGCGTATTTCCCATTCCAGAATTACTGAAAAACCAATGAGCAGTCAGCCAGTTTGAAGAAAATAGAAGCACAAAAAAAATAAAAATCCCTATGGCTAAGTATATAACTTCCTGACTAGCTATGATAGTTTTTAAATGATCTTTAGATTTTAATCCCTTCTGTGTTATCTCCTTAGTGACAATATTTGTGAGTCCAAAATCAAAAATATAGATAGCGCTAGAAATAGTCGTAAAAACCCCAATCCAACTATACTCAGCTACTCCGAGTTGCTTTATAATATAGGGTAGGACTATAAGTGTAATCAGTACAGATGCCCCTCGAGTGATAAGTCCGTGCCCTATATAAGATAATTTTGCATAACTAAAATCTGAAATAAATATTCTGATAAGGCTTAATATAACAGGCCATATTGAAAAATTTTCTTTTAGAAAAAATTGACTTAGTTCTCTAAAATTTCGTTTCTGAATAGTTGAAACTAATTTTCGGTCAAACTCTCTATTCTCAAATATAGTCGTTAATTTTCTCACTTGTTTAAAAGACAAGAAATTTTCACACCATTCAAAGAAACGATAGTACGCGATTTGATTTTTGACATATTCTTCCTCGCTATATCTGTGAACAGATTGATTCCCATCATGTTTTCTCCAAACACCTATTTCCTTAGAACCGACGATTACGTTGCCCTGGATAGCTGCTCTCGCAGCCGTCAAAAAATCTGTATGCAAACATTCGTCAGAATATGCACCATATTTTTCAATAAGCTCTACATTGAAAATACTGCTGAGGTGAGAAAATCCATAATATTGTATACAGAGTTTCACATATTCATATCCTGAAATCAAATAGTACCCGTCGCCATAATCTTTAATTATTTTAGTCTTACTAATCTCTATTCGTGCTAAAAAATTGGATTGAATATGGACAATTTTATCGTTAGGATTGTTTTGAACTATTTGCATAGCAGTTTTTATCCAAGAATTATCGGTATAATAATCATCGCTATCTTTATTAATAAGCCATTTGGCATGCTTTCTCTGCTTAAATGCAAACTGATAATTGCCAACTCTTCCCAGCCTTTCCACATTATGGATAATAGCAATATTATTTGGAAGGTTAATGGTGCTCAGTGTTTCTTTAGTATGATCTGTTGAGCAATCATTTATTAAAATTGAGTGAAAATTTGGATATTCGATTTGAGAAACGTTTGTTAAACATTCCTTCAAGAAAGGTGCATTATTGTAATGCGGAATTTGTATATATATCCAAGGAAACTGCATTACAAATTTCTAGTCTGTTAGATAATTTTAGTTTGACTAGAGGTAATAGTGTTTAGCTCATCCAAGTGATTTCTATACCAGTTGACACCTGCAAGGTTTGAATTGATATCATAGATATCTGGTCGAATAGCTAAGAGTTGGAGAATATCGTCTAAAGAAAAATTGGGATTAGAGGGATACAATTCTTCATATACATTTTGAATAAATTCGAAATCTTCTTGATAATCCAAGGTGAATCTATGACTCATAGAATAGTCTAGCCCTTTTTCCCATAGTACATTCCCAATTTTGAATAGATGCGGATTTTCCCAAAAATATGGAGTTGTGTGTTCGCGCTCTAATTTTTTACGAGCTAGGTGAGCTGCTTTTTCTAAAGCCTTAAATGTAAATACTTCTACATCGTTGCCATCTGGATAACTTGGTGGGTGAAGGTTAGATACAAAGTCAAAATCATTATTTATAAAATAATCGAAAACTTTATCCATTACTTTAGCATCAATTAAAGGACAATCTGATGGTATTTTAGCTATGATATCGGCTTTATATTGAATAGCACATTGAAAATGTCTATCTAATAAATCATCTTCATCTCCCCTGAAAATCTCTATCTGATTAGATTTACAAAAATCTTCTATTACGTCATCTTTTATATTGGTGGAGGTGGCTACTACTATTTGGCCACAATAGCGAGAGTAAGCCATTCGTTCCAACTGTAATTGAAGTACTGGTTTATTTAAAATTGTTTTCATAATTTTGCCAGGTAGTCTAGTGGAGCTCATTCTGGCTTGAACTATGGTTAATATTTTTGTCATCATTTCATTTTTTTAAGGTTGTTCCATAAAGAGGGGTCTCTATACATAACTTTCAATTATTGGAACTCTTTCACCGAAGAAGAAGATTGAATAAATTGATTTTTATCGCCTTTATACTCCATAAATTCACGAACGATGTTGGAAATGATTTCAGCACTTTTGCCTCCATTCTGTATCGGTTTTTTAAACTCTAGTTCTTCGATCGGGAAATAACTATATACTTTTTTTCCTAAAACCAATCCCTGATATACACAAGAAGAGTATTGTGTTATTAGTACATCACAATGTGCTATTAAAATATCGATGATAGGTTCGGTAATAATATGAGCATGAGGTATGATTGACCTGATTTCAGAAATTACTCTTTCAATATTTTCGTTTGGATGCGGTTTAAAAATTATTTTTCGCCCATTTGCAATTTTTATAGCTTCATTTATTAGAAAAGTTCTGTCATCATTTCCTCCAAGTTCTCTAATGTCTGAGGTTGCTACTAAAACAAATCCACTTTCATTATAGGAGGTTTCTAATAGGGCATGTATGTTGTCAAAATTTGGAACACCTGTAACAAGTATTTTCTCACTTTGGGTACCGTAAGTCGTAAAGTATTCTTTATATCCACGTGACATAGCAAAGTATAAATCAGCAGAATTCGATGTGCCATTGAGTGCAGTGCTAGCCGTAGCATATGCAGGAAGTCCTAGCTTTTTCACGAGTTTACCAAAATTAGTTATAGGATCAATCATGCCTTCTTGAATCCATACCGTTTTTATTTTCTTAAAACTTTTCGGGACTATCATATCCGTAGAAAGAAGGGCCAAATCATATTTAATTCCTTTACTTCTACCTCTATAATCATAGTTTAATTCATGTAGCTTAAGATATTGCTGGGAAGCTTTAGTAAATGAACTATCTCTTCCTAAAACGGTATTGTCAAAAAAACCTATTTCAGCTGCAGCTTTATATAAAAAGCCTTCTCCGAATATTTGACTATAATAAATATTATAATCCTTTTCTAAGTGACAGGCTATTTGATGCAATTGACTCGTTTGATTTCTCGAGCCACCTAAGCATAGAATATTTTTTTTATTGCTCATTTATTTTTTCAGCAGTTTGCATGATATTATAAAAACTTTCAATATTTAGACTTGCTCCACCAATGAGACCACCCCATATATTGGGCTGCTTGAAAAGTTCTTCCGCATTCTTCTCGTTGCAGCTACCACCATACAATATAGGAACACGCTTGCTAATTTCGGATGAATAAATTTCAGATAGTAAATCAAAAATAAACTTATGAACCTCTTCCGCTTGCTCTTTAGAAGCGGTAACACCTGTTCCAATAGCCCATACAGGCTCATAGGCTATAATTACCTTCTGAATACATTCATTATCTACGCCTTTTAATCCTCTCAATAGTTGTCTGCGGATAATATTGAATGTTTCGTTTTTTTCTCTTTCTGTCAGCGTTTCACCAACACAAAAAATCGGCGAAACATTGTTTTTAATCAGTAGACTTAATTTATCAGCAACAGATTCATCTGTTTCGCCGAAATATTGTCTCCGTTCAGAATGCCCAACTATGCAATAGCTAAGTTGAAGCGAAGCTATCATTTTTGCAGATATCTCTCCGGTATAGGCTCCGCCTTCATAGGCGCTACAATTTTGTAATGCTAAGAAAACATTTTTCTTTTCATTATTGATAAATAGTGTATCGACATAAAGACTTGGTGAAGCTATAATCGTTCTAGTCTTTAGTTCTGGTAGCTTGTTTAATTTGGCAATAAACTCTTTGGCTTCCAGATAGGTTTTATTCATCTTCCAATTACCGGCTACTATAATTTTTTTCTCACTCATAATTTACTTTCTGCTTGTGTACGAAATGTTTCTTGATAGATGTGTTTTAATATATTTTCTTCATGTTCTGTAAGAATTCGATTTCTACGTGCATAAACTATACGAATTGTTTCCAATGCTTTCTCCCAATCATATGGTCTTATTTTTTCAGAAATTGACCAGCTAAATGACGGAATATGTTTCTTTGGGAAACCAGCACCTACTATATTAGCGCAAACACCTACAACCGTCCCAGTGTTAAACATGGTATTGATTCCCGCTTTTGAATGATCGCCCATGATTAAGCCTAGAAATTGCTGTCCAGTATCGATAGAGGCATTTTGATGATAGTTATAAATATCTACTTGGCTGTAGTTGTTTTTCAGATTAGAAGAATTAGTATCAGCACCGAGATTACACCATTCTCCAAGAACAGAGTTTCCTAAATATCCATCATGTGCTTTATTGGAATTGGCGAAGAAAACGGAATTGGTAATTTCTCCGCCTACTTTGCATCCTGCCCCAATAGTTGTAGCACCATAGATTTTAGCCCCCATTTTAATTTGGGCATTCTCTCCTAATGCAAATGGTCCACGAATAGTAGCGCCTTCCATTACTTCAGCATTTTTACCTATATAAATCGGCCCTGTATTTGTATTCAGGATACTGCAGTGAACTTTCGCTTCTGGCTCTATGAATATATTTTCGCCTATTATTTTATTATCAGAACTGAGATGAGCACTTGTTCTTCCAGCAGTTATTAGTTCATAGTCTTTTCGAATTTCAGCATCGTTTGCTAGAAATATATCCCATGGATAATGGATAAAAGAAATTGCACCATTATAAGTTAGTATTTTAAAATCAACTTTTTTATTCTTTGAAGCTATTTCTATATTATCATAAAACAAAGCAGAATTTTCAGTAAGTCCGGCTATTACATTAACCAGTTCTTTATTAGGCAAAAGGTTGGAAACAATTCTAATTCCGTCAGAATTATCGTTTGATGTATGACGCAAATATTCCTGTACATATTCTATCTGACTCTCAGTTTTTAAATAATGCTTCCATTTCTCTTGAATAGTCAAAATGCCAACTCTGCATTCCGCAATACTTCTTGTAAACGTCAGTGGCAATAAATTTTGCCAAGTAATTAATTCATCATATAATATCATAGCGTGTTATTAAAATTCCTCATCTATTTTTTTCGCTTTATCTAATATGACATCAATTCTATCTACATTTTTTTTAGATTGAATATCATCTCGTTTCACTAATTCTGACTTTAACATTCTAAGTGCTGTTTTACTGCAGTAATTGTCGGCTTCTTCAGTAGAGGAGGTCATGGCTTCAAACTTGTCTATATAATTCTCCATAACTTTTTCATTCATGTAGGCCAGATATCCACCGAAATTACTATATATAGCCAGTTTTTTATATCCTTGTGCTTTTTCTATGGCCTGTTCGAAATAGATTATTTCCTTTGGATTTTTCGATTGCGCTATGATTTCAAAAACTGTGTTAAGGATATTATAGCTATTGCTAAATATTCTTTTGTAGGCATAGTCAAGTGCTTTAACGGAATCTACTTTATTCAAAAACTTCAGTGCAGAATTTTCTACTAAATAAGAGGAATCATTTAAAAGTGGTGCAATGATACTATCTAGCCCTTCTAAATTTTCATTCTCTGAAAGCTTATCGATTGCTGCTGATTTTACACGACCTGATTTGGATTCCGTTAAAATAGATTTTAGTTTTTCATTCCACTTAGTATCTCGTTTCAACCATTTTTTATCGATAGCTTTAATCGCTTCTTGACGTAATCTATTTTTATCTGTGGATAATAATTCGAATATGGCATCTTTGACCTTATCTTTATCCTTATGTATAGCTAGTTTTTTTAAGGCTTTATTTTGATCTATATAGCTTTTCGAATTTTCAAGCAAGAATATCCAATCATTTACATCGCGAGTTTCGTTTTTAACAGCTACTATAGTATGCGTACCATCAATGCTAATCGTTTTTACATCTTTTTCTCGAATAATAAATGTATCTTTTGATTTACTTAATAGAACGCGTTGTTTTTTGACAATATCGCCCGTATAAATACTTAAATCAAGGGGAAGTTTATATACTAGACTGGAATCAAAATTATGTCGCTGAGAAATCACTAAAACAGTACTATCTGAGGATTTAGTATAGCTAGAGTTTAAAATAGGATGACCTCCATTTTCATACCATTGCTGAAAAAACCAATAGAGGTCTTCTCCTGAAATCTCTTCAAAGCATTGTCTGAGATCAGAGTATTCTGCTGTTTTATATTTGTGTCGAGTGAGATAAAGTTGAAGTGATTTAAAGAAAACCTCGTCGCTTAAATAATTGCGAAGCATGTGTAGAATTTTACCTCCTTTATTGTATGAAATAAGGTCAAACATATCATCCGGTTTCTTATAGAAATACCGAACTAATGGTTCCTTCTTACTACTGCTATACGAAAAATAGGGTGACAAATCTTGAGTCCAATGATATTCGGCTTCTTCTTTGCCATATTTGTATTCCGTCCACAAATACTCAGAATAGTTGGCAAAGGATTCATTGAGGGTTAAATGTGTCCAAGTCTTACAGGTAACTATATTTCCGAACCAATGGTGAAAAAGTTCATGCGCTACCGTCTCATCATCATTGCCATCGACCAGTTCGCGAGCATCTTTCTGAAACATAGTATTAAAGGTAACAGCCGTAGTATTCTCCATAGCTCCAGCTGTAAAGTCGTGCACTATAACTTGAGAATACTTGTCCCAGGGAAAATCAACTCCTAAAAGTTTGGAGAAATATTCCATCATTTCAGGAGTTCTTCCAAAAATGGGTCTCGCCAACGATTTATATTGTGGTTCCATAAAATAAGAAACCTCTTTCCCACGCCATTGATCTTTCACTATGGTATAGTCTCCTATAACCAGAACTGTTAAGTAAACAGAATGTGGAATAGTTTGCTCCCATACATCGGTCTTAGTACCATTTTTATTGTCCTTGCTTGATATTAGCTTGCCATTGGAGAGCGAAACGAAATTAGACTCATAGATTACTTTCAATTTCTGCGTATGCTTCTCTGATGGTTGGTCTAGGGTAGGGAACCAGCTGCTATTGGAGTGGGTTTCGCCCTGAGTCCACAAGTGCATTGGCGCATCTTTGCGTTTTCCATCCGTATTGATAAAGTAAAGACCTTTCTCATCTTTAATGGCAGCACCAGTCGAATCGACTATACTATCAGGATTTGCAGTATAATCGATGACAATGATCAAGGTGTCTTTTTTTGTATAAAATTTCCCCAAATCAATTTCCAGTTTGGATTTCGTATAATTATAGGGTAAGGGTTTATTCCCTAATGCCTTTAATTCCACGGAATGGATATCTAAATACTTAATATCTAGCACTAATTTATTCTGAGGATGGAAATAAGGCAATAGCGTCAAGGTGGCCTTCCCTTTCATCTGATGCTCTTTCCACTTTGGTATGAGTTCCAAATCGGTATGCAATAAGTCAAAATATTTTTTAGGAATTTCTTGCAGTTCATTCCCATTCGCGAGAATAGATGAGAGAAGGCACAAGAAAAAGATAAGATTACGCATATGAATAGCTAGGTGGCGTTTTAAAAACAACAAATTTAAAACATAGAAGTTTAAAGGGTACTAATTTATAATTTTATAAATAAAATCTCCATATTCCTTACATTTGCGGAGAATTTTATCCATTGAATAAGCCGAAACACATATTTCTCATAGTAGCTGATAGCCTACGAAAAGACTCTGTTTATCAAAATGGGGTGGACATGCCTTATGTAGAAAATAACAGTATTCAGTTCACCCAAGCTCGTTCTTCGGCCTGCTGGACGCTGCCTGCTACCTCTTGTATGTTTACCGGCCTCAATGTACATGAACATAGAGCCGATACGCATACGCGTAGATTGAGAAGCGATATTCCTACTTTGGCAGAAAAAATGAAGGAAAAAGGCTATAAAACTATCCAAGTCACTGCCAATCCCGTAACGACGGATATTTTCGGATTAGATAGAGGATTTGATGAAGTTCACAAAGTGTGGAAGTTGGTGACACCCAAGCTCAAGAAAACGATGCGACTCTTACTCTCCATAGGAAAACCTAGAGTGAGGAAAATGTTATTCTCCAAAGATGTGATTAGCGATAAGCTAAGTGAAGATCTAGAAGTAGCTACTTGCTGGGGACAGAATACACATAGGAATAATTTTGAAAAAGTTCAGCAACTCATAGAAGAAAATGATGCCAAGAATCAGCCTTGTTTTTTCTTTATCAATTTAATGGAAACCCATTTCCCTTATCATATAGCAGATACCTTCGGGCTATCTGGCAAGGGGCTATGGGAAAAGGCTATGGAGACTATAACGCTCTTCAAAATAGTCAATCAGAATTTTTTAATCAATGATAAACCTGTTATCAATCAGAAGTATGCTGATTTAATTTATCAGCGTCAGATGACGAGTTATCAAATTATAAAAAATGATTTGAACCAGTTTATTCAAAACATACATCAAGATAAGGATAGCCTAGTTGTATTCTGTTCCGATCATGGAGACAATTTCGGCGAACAAGATTGGTATTATCATTTTTCTAACGTGAATGATGGGGGCAATAGAGTGCCATTATTTTGGTTGCCTCCCGGCGGTAGTGTAGCTAAAACTATTGACCAACCTATTAGCAGTAGATTTATCTATCATAGTCTAATGGAAGCTATAGGTGAAGAACAGACTACGACACTATTTAAAAATGAGGAGTTTAGTTTCCCTATGACTCAGAGTTTCTGGTATAAGCATAGAGGCGTAACGAGAGATAAGTACCGCTATAATCAATTTATGTTTATAGACAATAATATGCGGTATGTCAAGCGAAATACCGACTGGATGAGCGCTCCTATTACGGGCAATAATTATCACAACGAACCATTCTTTGAGACCATGAATGCCTCTACGAATCCAATTCTAGAACTGGTAAAGGACAGCGAGAAGCGCAACTACCTCTTGGAAAAAGAAAAAGAATTCGATGTTTTCTCCAGTGAGATTCGAATACAATAAGCCATAATTCCATTTATGCAAAGCTTAGAAGACGGCATACTGAATGGAAATATTGCAGCCCTAGCGCGCATGATTACCTATAATGAGAGCACCAAGCTAGAAGACAACATTATTGCCGATGATTTTATCGCCAAAAATCAACATAAACTCAATGATTCTTTAGTACTGAGCATTAGTGGCATACCGGGCGTAGGAAAAAGTAGCTTTATCGAAGTGTTCGGTTCATATCTCCATAGCCTAGGCCTCAAGATAGCAGTATTTTCTATTGACCCAAGCAGTGAGGTGACACAAGGAAGTATTCTAGGAGATAAAACTCGTATGAACGAACTAAGCAGCCTCGACAATGTTTTTATTCGCCCTTCGCCGAGTTCGAATAGGCTTGGAGGACTGGGGATAAATACGCATAAGAATATTGAGTTAGCTAAAATAGCAGGCTATGATATTATTCTAGTGGAGACTGTAGGCGTGGGTCAATCAGAGACCATCGTTAAAAATTTATGTGATGCTTTTATCCTTCTTCTCATGCCCGCTTCGGGAGATGAACTACAGGGAATCAAAAAAGGAATCATGGAGGTAGCCGATTTTTATATTATTCACAAGGCCGATGGCGAACTAGAGCAGGTAGCAAAAAAATCGAGAAAGGAAATCGAAACAGCGGTGCATATGCTGAAAACAGATGCTAATTTAGCAAACTGTATTTATACTTTTTCTTCTATATTGAAACAAGGTATAGATATCATTTGGAATTCAATTTCTGACTTTTTAGAACATAAAAGAAAGAGCGGAGATTTTATAACGACTAGAACTAATCAACGGAAACATTGGCTGAGAGAGACCTATTACGATTTATTTTATCGATATCATAGTGAAAAGATGAATAGGGACATAGAGAGCCTTCAAGGCGAACTAGAATCTGGAAAATATATAACTCTCGCAGAAATAGAAAGTAAACTTAGGCCCTAAGGGAGTATTTCTTATATGATAACCCCATATTTTCAAGGTCTAGCCATTGAATAGCTATACTCAAGGTATGCCATTCTGCACTATCCGTATGATTAAAAGCTTGAATGAGTGTGATGCTAATATTCTTCTCAGCTAGATCTAATTCTATTTTTTTTCGTGAGGAATTTCTAAGATTTACCAGATGAAATTTTTCAACTTCATCCGCCAACCTACTTAAAACATTTTCTTTTTCAAACCATATGGTCAAATCTTTTTTACTAATTATATGAACAGTCTCTGGATTGAAATATGCTAGATAATCAGCAGCTGAATTCTCCATCCAGCCTTTGGTATGAGGATATTTGCTGTAGAGTTCTATCAGTAAATCACCATAATCCTTTTGCCTAAACTTCTCGGAAATATAAATCGTTTTATCATCTATTTCCAAGCTCACATCGATATCTTTTCGCTGATAGTCTAGGTCTAATTCACTATTGGAGTCAAACCTATTTATCACACATGCAGGATACTTAGATTTATAGAATTGATCCGCAGCGGGTTGCCATGATTTTTCATAATTGCTGGAGGAAGGGTAGTGATGAGGCATGAGAAAAATATATTGTACACTATCAATTCTTCGCTGTATTGATGTATTTGAGTAAAGCAAAATTTAAAGCATCAAAGTTGTTCTTTGTGAGAATGTGATTGACATTGCTGAGAATTACTATCGCTTTTCTTGAATCTAGGTCTATAGAGAGCGAGGAAGTGTAATTAATAGTAGAGCCGTTATGAAATAAGACTTTGTGATTTAGTTTGGATTTGAGAATAAACCAACCTAAACCTACACTTTCTTTTTCTGAATTGATAAGGGTAGGTGTTTGTGTGAGTTGCATTACTCTATTATTGCTGTCCAACTGTGCTAGAATAAATTGAGACATATCTTCTACATTAGATACGATGCCCCCAGCAGGGTTAAAGGCTTTCAACTCCCATATGGTAGCTAGGCTCCCATCGATGTCATAAGACGGAATTACCTTTTCTTTATGTTTAGGTTCGTAGAAAAAGGTATTATTCATCTGATACTTCGAGAAAATATACTGCGAGCACAAAGACTCGAAAGATTGCTTTTTAAAGTATCCCATTGAATTGCCTAACACAGCTACACCTAAATTCGAATAACTATGTTTTTTATTTAGGGATGCATCCTGTTCAATATTATTTTTAAGATAAGAATCAAGCCATTTTGTATCGTACTTTACATAGGGGTTATCGGCATCACTTAAGCTTGCTATTAGGTTTTCATTTGGTAAACTAGGCAGTCCAGAGGTATGATTTGAAAGCTCTTTCCATGTTAGCTTTAAGTTTTTATTCAGATGAAATCCTATATAGTCGTCAATGGAATTATCTAAATTAATTTCTTTATTCACAACCAATTCGGCTAAAATCGTAGAAGTGAAAACTTTAGAAATAGAGCCTATTTGATAACAGTACCGTGAATTACTAATTGTGCTAAAAGTATCATTCTTTCTTTCTACGCCATAGTAATACACATGGCCATTATCAATTATTGCGATGGATAAACTGGTTTGATTTTTCATCATTTTATTGCCATACTTTGACAAGGTATCAATCATACTTTGGTCGAAATATTCTGTTGACTTCAATTGATTAATGGCAGGTTTAATATCTAGCAATGGCTTAAGATAAAAAAAATAAAAGATGAAACCTGCAATAGCTGCAAGGACAATAAACGCTATACATACTATTCCAAAAATTTTTAATTTGCTCATAAATCTTACTTTGTTAGAACTTGTCTATTTTTTATAATATCCCGAATGATAGCCAAATGATGCTTGGTATGTATCACTAAGCATTTTAAAACCTCGTCTTTCTTCAAAGGACCAAAGTATGGATGAAGGATAAAACTTTTCTCGGGCAAATTATTCCAGTTTTCTAGTTTGGAACCTAGATTTTGAATAAGCAATTGAATAGTTTCTATGTTGGGCTCAGATTTTGGGAGGGATATTCTAGGGGCTTTTGCCTTACCTCTAGGAAATCTATTTAGTGTAAAGGCTATGATTTTCCCTAGGTTAAATTTCCACTTATATTCATTAGGATTACTTAGTTCTAAGCCATAGATCATTTTCTCGATGACAATGAGTGAGTGTTCCATATGCCAGCCTATAGAGGCTTGAGATATTGAAGGATTAACTTCTTCGTAGTCTTGGAGGTAGTTCTGCAATAAATTGATTTGGCTAGTAAGTTCAGATAGCTTTGACATTAATTTTATTTTAAATAATCATTTACTTTTTGAGAGATATCACGTTTTATCTGTTGCCAGGTATGACCTTGGAGACAGATAGGGTTTTCACTACTATCAGCGTCGTCAAAATAGGTTAATGCAGTTGGAATCCCTATGGCGAGAATTTGTCCTTTATACTTTTGCTTATGCCAATTAATGATGTCCTCTAAAGAATAATGCTTTAGCAATTCAGCTAAATCCCAAAAATCTTTTTTCTTTCCACGTCCTAAAATAGCTTGAATTTTCATTGCGGCGATATCTTGATTGTTATAAAATTTTATATTGTCTATAATTTCTATAGGTGCTATCCTCTCATGCGGAAACCCTACAATATCAATTTTAACTTTATCAATATAGCAGAATATCCCAAAATGCTCGTTTGAACTTGGTTCATATTCAAATTTGTCACCAAAAACCTCTTTTAGAACTTTTATTATATCAGCGTTTACAAACTTATCATTCGAAAAGAAATCTAAATCAATGGATATTCTATGACCGAATTTTAAGGATAAAGCTGTACCTTCTACCAAAGAAAAATTATGAAAAATGTCTATCTCATTAATTTGCTTTAATATGGAAAAAGTGTTGGGTTCGACTGTCTCAAGATGTAACATCTAAATAATTCTAAAGGTTTTTCAAAAATGGCACTAATCAAATAGTTTCTATGCAGAGGTATAAATTTTGCTGTTAACAAAATATCTATAACCTTTTCTTCACCATAGTATCTTCTGCAATTTCTAATATCCTGCACATCTCCTCGCTCAAAAACGCGTTCTATAATAAAGCGAGCGCGCAATTCATAATCGAGCTGGGTATAGTCCACATCCCAGAATATCCTTGGATTGTCGTATGGTTTGTCGGGTTTCTCATGTTTCTCCATAATGTAAAGATACTAATCTTTTTTCATAATTACAGAAGGTTCTATTTTTGGAAAATACTTCGAAACGCACTCCTACAATACATCTAATTTCCATTCCCATTTGAGAGGATCTGCATTTTGTATCATATTGTCTATCCACCGACTTCCGTAACGTAGGTAATAGGTAGAAAAATTTTCCTTTCGCTCGGTTAGGTAGTTGGCTTCAAAAACCTTGTTTTTGATTTTTTCCAAAGAATTGATTAGGTCTTCAGCTTTTTTCTTTTCTGCTTTTAGAGCTTTGGAATAAAGAAGTTCTATCGACTTCTGGAGTTTAATCACCTCTGCCTGATAGCTGCCAACAAGAGACTTATCTATTGGGATTAACTTGTTTTCCAACTCTTTAAATTTCTCTAGAATTGCTATTTCAATATTTTTAAAATCTGATTCTAAATTTGAATTTTGTAAGGCAATTTTCTTTTTCAATTCATCTATGGAGAGAAAAAAGTCCATTAATTCTAATTTGTTTTCTGTCCATTTATCAATAGATTTTTTCTCTAATGGTGAGAATATGTCACGAAGAATGAGAGCAGGAAAGTTGATTTTTGCAGATTCAAAAATTGGTTTGATTTGCAGCCAATAGCTGACCTCAGCTCCGCCTCCAATATTCGCTATAGAAGGCAATACAGACTGCTGCATGAGCGGTCGTAGAATGACATTAGGACTAAAATTTTCCGGATGAGACTTCAAGTTTTCAATTAATGTATCATCTACTCTATCGATACGGATACGTTCACCATTTTTATATTCAAAGAGATTGATGTTTCTTGGCTCTGCCTGAACGCTATATTCTTTTCGTAAGAATTCTAGTTGTGATTTAAGTGTATGGCTTGCAAAATTTTCTTTCAGTTCTTTTTCAAAAATCGGCACCATAGCTTCTTTTACCTCTTTATGATTGAGATCTAGAACGATTAGTCCATATTTTCCAAATATTTTTTTCAAGATTAAGCCCGTGCTATATGCTACACTATTGTTTAATATATAGGAAGAAGTATAAATTTCTTTCAACTCGTTAGCATAGGGAAAATTTCCAAAGGCACTGATCCATTCATTTAATAATCGAAGAAAGCTCTCGTCAATTTTCATGGAGCCTACAGCCCCTTTCTGTTGTGTCAGCCATTCATATTTTTTGCCAAACAAGTACGTGTGTAGCAATTCTTCTTTATCATGGTCTTCACTACCAATTACGAATATAGGAACTACTTTTCTAACCTTTAACTCGCTATTTATTTTATTGGCTAAGGAAATAGTTGAAACAGCTTTAGTGATAGTGTACAGAGGTCCAAGAAACAAATTGGGCTGATGCGCAGTAGTTATGGCATATCCATTGTCTTTTAATAGATCTAAGCTATTTTTTTCTTCGTCAGACGGAATATAGTTTTCGTTATAGTTTTTATCAATTATTACTTTCAGAAGCTCTCTATGGGAATAGTTTTCTTCTTTGGATACCAAAGCGTCTTTCAAGCCTTGGAGAGAAGGCTTGAAAGAATACAATCTTTCTGTTTTTATATTTTCATGGAGATAGTCCTTGACTAGATCAGAAAAAAAAGAAAGGTCTTTTATGGAGAGCGAGTGCATAAATTTTAAATCAATTCTCCTTCTAAATCAAATTCTGTTGCCGATACTATTTTCACATACACGAAGTCTCCTAATCTTAAATGTTTATCAGTTTTAACAACGATTTCGTTATCTACTTCTGGGGAATCAAATTCTGTGCGCCCGATGTATGCACCTCCTTCAAATTTATCGATGATGACTTTGAATGTTCTTCCTATCTTGCTTTGATTGAGTTCGTAGCTGATTTCGCTCTGAGTGCTCATTAGAACCTGCTGTCTTCTATTTTTTTCTTCTTCTGATATACCATCTTCATATTTATAAGCTCCCGTATTTTCTTCATGAGAATAGGTAAACACTCCTAATCTATCAAATTTCATTTCGTGGATAAAATCGACGAGCTCCTGAAATTCTGTTTCTGTTTCGGTAGGAAAGCCAGTGAGCAAGGTCGTTCTAATGGCTATGCCAGGGACTGTTTCTCTGATTTTGTTTATTAAATCGGTCGTATATTGTTTGGAGGTGTTTCGTTTCATATCGGCTAATACTTTATCCGATATATGCTGAATAGGAATATCTAAATATTTACAAACCTTAGGATTTTCACGTATTTCATCTAAAACTTCAAATGGAAACTGGGCTGGATAGGCATAGTGCAGGCGTATCCATTCAATACCATCTACTTGACTCAAAGCCTGAATCAACTCTACCAAGGCTTTTCTCTTATAAATATCTAAGCCATAATAAGTGAGCTCTTGGGCAATGAGAATTATTTCTTTCACTCCCTTTTTAGCCAGATTTTTAGTTTCTTCTACAAGAGATTCTATCGTGCGTGATTTATGAAGGCCTCTCATCAAAGGGATCGCGCAAAATGTACATTTTCGATTGCATCCTTCAGAAATTTTCAAATACGCATAATGGGTATCTAGTGAAAGCACTCGCTCACCAATGAGTTCCTTTTTATAATCAACTTCAAATCTATTTAATAAAAGTGGAAGCTCCATGGTGCCGAAGTAGGCATCTACTTCCTTGATTTCTTCTTCTAGATTATCTTTATAGCGCTGAGATAGACAGCCAGTAACATAAAGCTTTTCTATCCAACCTTTATTCTTAGCTTCAGCGAATTGCAGAATAGTATTTATACTTTCCTCTTTCGCTTTATCAATAAATCCACAGGTATTGATAATAACGGTATCAAAATCTTCTTTTTTGCTTTCGTGTACGACATCGATACCACCATGAGTTAATTGTCCCATGAGCACTTCACTATCGACTGTATTTTTGGAGCAGCCAAGGGTTATAATATTGACTTTGCTTTTTTTCTTTGCTTTGGTTTGCACGGAGATTATTTAAACTGCAAAACTAATTGACTGCAATTAAACCAACTTAACTATTGATTTTAATGCCGAAATAAAGTTAGATAGTTCTTCTTCTGAGTTATAAAAGGCCAAGGAAGCCCTGCATGTCCCTTCAATGCCTAGCTTGCGCATCAATGGTTGACAGCAGTGGTGACCTGTGCGAATAGCTATACTTTTTGCATCGAGCAATTGTCCTATATCGTATGGATGAGCTCCTTCTACATTGAAAGATACTACAGCGGTAGAGTTTTCTTTAGGTGTGTAAATCTTTATACGATCTATTTTTTCAATTTCTGCTAATAAAAATCGATGCAGTGCATTTTCTTGCTTTTGGACATATTCAAATCCTAAGTCTAGGATAAATTGAACAGCAGCTCCTAATCCAATGACATCGGCTACATTAGGCGTGCCAGCTTCGAATTTATATGGTAGTTCGTTGAAAGTAACTTTATCGAGATATACTTCTTTTATCATTTCTCCGCCATATAAGTAAGGATTCATTTCTTGTAATAGCTTATCTCGACCCCAGAAAACTCCTATACCCATTGGGCCATATAGTTTATGCGATGAAAATGAAAGGAAATCAATGTCTAGTTTTTCTACATTGATGGGGAAATGCTGTATGGCTTGAGCGCAATCCAAATGAACTAGTGCCGATTTACTTTTTGCATTTCCAATAATTTGGCTTATGGGATGTATTGTCCCTATAGCATTCGAAATGTAAGCTATAGAAACTAGCTTGGTTTTATCATTGATTATAGAGTCTAGATTTGTTAAATCTAGCGCACAATCTGGTCCCATCGGTAGATAATTTATCCCGAAACCTATCTCTTGTTGTAAGGCTAACCAAGGAACAAGATTCGCATGATGTTCCATTTCGGACAGGACAATGTTATCATGTTTCGTGAGAAACTTACGACCCCAGGCATTCATTAATAAATTGATAGATTGTGTTGTTCCTGAGGTAAATATGACTTCTTTTGATTGCGCTCCTATAAAACTCGCCATCAAATCGCGAACATTTTCATATTTTTCAGTAGCTATATTGGCTAGGTAGTGAGCACCTCTATGAATATTACTGTTGTAGGATTTATAGTAGTCTGAAATGCTATCAATTACTGCTAGCGGTTTTTGGGTGCTGGCAGCGTTATCTAAATAGATTAAAGGCTTGTTGTTGACTGATGTATTTAGAATCGGGAACTGATTCCTGATGGAGTCCATATTTTTTATTCTTCTATGACAAACGCTTGTTTGTCCAAAGAAGTTCCCGCAGTATCGGTAACAATAGGCTTCGTTAAATCTATAGACTTTAATTCTTCTAAATCTTCCACCTTCTCCGTTGGCTTTGATTCTTGCTTGCTATGTGAGGTCATTTGCAAGGTTTCTGATAAATAAGTGTAAAGTTTATCATAAGTATCATTATCATTAGACTTTACATAAGCAAATTGGTTATCTACATAGATTCTATCCATTTGCTTTGTATTACCTAGACTAGAGAATTGCTTGTTTACAATTTCTATAGAGACATTAGCAACCCCACTTTTAGTGAGACCAAGTTCGTAAGCTCCTCTTAAGGATAGATCTACAATTCTATTTTTGACATAAGGGCCTCTGTCATTCACCCTGACTATTATGGACTCATTAGTTTCCAGATTTGTCACTTTTAGCTTGGTCCCAAATGGAAGCGACTTATGAGCGCAGGTAAATTCGTTCGAAGTGAATATCTCTCCATTTGCTGTTTTTCTGCCTATAAACTGACCTGCATAATAGCTCGCTTTGCCATACTGATAAACTTCAGGTAGTCCACTATCTGCATTGTCTCTCGTTTTAAATGATAGAGCCTGAATAGAAAATAGAACTAGGATTATAAGTCCTAATCTTTTTAAAGCTCCTACTGTTTGATTGTTTCTAATTATCATAAGCTAGACTTTTAAGTTTCTGATGGAATGAACTTCATGTCCATTTCAAAAATTATATAGTTTTACTTTGCGATTATTGCGCTGCAAATTTACGGCGAATTCCACCATTGCCTCTAGCTTAGGACTTTTCTAATTGTTGATAATCAAATGATTTTAAAATTTGTTAAAAGGGTAGAATTCTATGGAATTTCGACCTAAAACGACTTGAAAATTGCCATAATTCGAAACGAAAACAACTCAAATAAGCCTAAAACGATTTCCACATTCTAACTCTAGTAAGAAAAATCAACTTAAATATTAGACATGTTTAACAGTTTTAAGGTGTTTTAAGGTCGTTTTCGACATAAAAAAAGAGGCCAAATGACCTCTTTAATCCCAAATTAATCATTAGAAGCCACTGCGTGGCGAACTATATGATTTAGTTGGGTTTATCCCGATTTAGAATTTGTTTCAATCCCGTGCGTACGGGATTGCAAAATATTGAAATACAAATTCTTAATCGATTCTGCATTTTCAAATACGGAATTTGGGTTAATCACTTATTTTGGTCGCTACTTCTGTTCTTCCTATCCATGGAATCAGAATATAACCACGTATGTGGGCTGTTTTTCTATCTGGCTGGAGAGTCAGAAGGCATCTATATTCCTTGCCAGATATAGGGTCGTAAATATACCCTCTAAATACACCCTTACCTTCATGTACAAAATTGAATAATAAATTTATACCAGTAACCCTCCTGCTTCTGAGCTTGGGATTGGGATTATTTTTGTCTAGTAAAATTCTTCCCTGTTCTTGATCATCTTCATACATCCATACTATCTTGCCATTATAAATCTTCTTAGTAGGATCGTAGCTAACTTTGACTTTTTGTTTTTTATTTTCTGAAAGCCAAGTTCCTAGTACATCAGGCATATACGCTTCCTGTGCCCATAGACCACCAGCATATATGATGAATAAACTAGTAAAAAATAATCTCCAATTCAATTATAAGAATTAATAGTAAGTTAGTCTTAAAACATTCGATATGTACTTAGCCAATCGGATCACCTGCCAAGTATAACCATATTCATTGTCGTACCATGCATAAATAGTCACACCTTTTTTATCTTCGCTAAGTAGGGTGGCATTGCTATCATACTCTAGGGCATGCGTATTACCGATAACATCTGTCGAAACTAGTTCCTTTGATGTGGAATAATCTATTTGCTCGATTAAATCTCCATAGAATGCAGCTTTACGAACAGTCTCATTCACTTCTTCGATACTTGTCTCTTTTTCCAATCTTAGATGAAGTATAGCCAATGACACATTAGGAATAGGCACTCTCACAGAGTTTGCTGTCAATTTGCCTTTGAGATATGGAAGCGCTTTTACAGCGGCTTTTGCAGCACCTGTCTCGGTGATAACCATATTCATCGGAGCCGATCTACCTCTTCTATCTGCTTTGTGAAAATTATCTACGAGGTTTTGATCATTGGTAAAAGCATGAACAGTCTCGATATGTCCAGTCGATATTCCGAAATTTTCATAAATCACTTTTAGCACAGGCACTACCGCATTGGTCGTACATGAGGCAGCACTGAATATCTGCAATTTATCAGGGTCAAAATCCTTGTGATTGACACCATATACGATATTAGGCAAGTCGCCTTTAGCTGGAGCGGTCAACAATACTTTTGATACTCCTTTTGACTTAAGATGCTGTGATAATTTTTCCTCATCGCGAAATGCACCCGTACTATCTATCAATAGTGCATCTTGAATGCCATATTCTGTATAGTCAATATTCGCTGGATCTGAGGAGGTGATAACTTTTATTCGCTGGCCATTGACGATAAGCATACCTTCCTCTACGTCGTAGGCTACAGTACCTTTCATTTCACCGTGAATACTATCTTTCTTTAATAAATAAGCTCTCTTTTCTATCTCCTCGGCATTTTTCATTCGAATCACGATAGCCTTTAGTCTCAACTGACTGCCTGGTTCCTCGGCTAGTATTCTAGCTACTAATCGGCCTATACGACCAAATCCATATAGGATAACGTCTTTAGGCTCTATTTGTCTCTTATCCCCGCCGATATTTCCAGCTAGTTTAGATTTTGTAAACTCTTCTACAGAGCCAAAATTTCCCTTTTCCTGATTCCATTCATTACATAGTCTGAATAAATCAATACGCGAAGGCGCAATATCGAGTTTTTCAATAGCTTTAGCTATTTGCAGCGTATCCGATACGGATACTGGCTCACCTAGCATGACCGTGGCTCTTTCATGTAGATTAATAATTTCTGTTATATTTCTATCTGACAGTTTACGTCTCAATAAGACCAAGTCCGTTTTCTTGTCTATTTCCAGCTTTGCACAAATATTGCTTAGCTCGATAGCCTCTCTTTTCAGGTGTATCCATTGATTGAAGTTCGCATCAAATTGTTGGCTCATTTTTTTTATTTTATAGGGGTAAAATTAGATTAAAAACTAAAAAGCCGAACACAATTTTAAGTCTGTGTTCGGCTTTGTTGAATTCATTTATTGGTCATTGATACATGAAATATTATTCAGCTATTACTTCCAGTGGCACTTCGGTGCTTTGCTCCTTGGTCAGGTTTACAACCACTGTATAGCTGCCTAACTCTTTGATTTCACCTTCTTTGACTGTAATTTTTCTACGATCAATCTCCAGTCCATTTTTCTTAAACGCTTCTGAAATTTGAACGGCATTCACTGAACCAAATATTCTACTCGTAGTACCCACTTTAGCACCGATTTGAAGATTAGTACCCTTCAATTGTTCCAAAATCGCATTGAGATTAGCCATTTGCTTCGCCTCATTTTTCTCTCTTACCTTTATTTTTTCAGCTAAAATAGCTAAGTTGGTAGGATTTTTCACTACTCCTAGACCTCTTGGTATCAAGAAATTTCTGGCATAGCCTGGTTTTACTTTTACAATATCTTCTGCAAAACCTAATTTATCTACATCATTTATTAATATTACTTCCATTTGATTAGTTTTTAGTTTCTAGTTACTAGCAGCAAGTTACTGGTCTTAAGACTTGCATCTTGTAACTTAAAAAATTATTTATATAAATCTGTCACATAAGGCATCAACGCTAATTGTCTAGCTCTTTTGACAGCCGTAGAGACTTTTCTTTGATATTTTAGAGAATTTCCTGTGATTCTTCTAGGCAATATTTTGCCTTGTTCGTTTACAAAACGTATCAAAAACTCAGGGTCTTTGTAGTCTATAAACTTGATGCCCATTTTCTTGAAACGGCAATATTTTTTGTTCTTGTTACCTAGCTTTACAGCTGTTAAGTATCTAATTTGTTGATTTTGACTAGCCATTGGTTACCTCCTCTTTTGGTTGATTATCTTTTTTTGCTTTTGACTTTCCTACTTGTCCTTTCTTTCTCTTGTCAGCATACTCTATGCCATACTTGTCGAGCTTTACGGTCAAGAATCTCAAGATAGACTCATCTCTTTTGTATTGAAGTTCTAGCTTTTCGATTACCTCTCCTGGAGCTTCGAAATCAAAGATATGATATACCCCAGAGCGCTTTTTCTCGATAGGATATGCTAGTTTTTTGAGTCCCCAATGTTCGTCAGAGACATTTTTTGCGCCGTTTTTTTCAAGGAAGTCACGGAAAGACTTCAACTTGTTTTTCACATCTTCGTCCGACAGCACCGGAGTAATGATGATAGTGGATTCATAACGATTCATCGTGTTGAAATTTAAATAATTAAAGAACTTAATTTGCTATCCGAATGGGTACGGATAAATTTGGAGGTGCAAAAATAGTAATTCCTATACGAAATTATCTATTTTTTCTACTAATTGTATTAATTTTAAGGAATTAAACCACTTATTCTAGATATTACCTAAGTAAAATAGCCCTATTGGTGTAAAAAATCTTAGCAATAATGCTCAAATACCTTTTTCAAATGGTCGCCAATCATCTCAGCGGTATTGCCTTCAATTTGATGTCTCTCAATAAAATGAACGAGTTTACCCTCTTTGAAAACAGCCATTGAAGGCGAAGAAGGCGGATAAGGCAGTGTATATGAACGAGCCTGATTTACAGCTTCTTTATCCACTCCTGCAAAAACGGTAACCAAGTTAGTAGGCTTTTTCTCGGCAGAAGCTAGTGCTTTTTTAACGCCTGGTCTAGCAGCACCTGCTGCACAACCGCACACAGAATTTATCATGAGGAAAGTCGTGCCTTCGGTGCTATCTAGTACATTATCAACAGACTGTGCGTCTAGAAGTTCTGTGAAACCTGCATCGGTCAATTCTTTTCTCATTGGGGCTACAAGCTCGGCTGGATACATATAATAGTTGAAAGTTTAAAGTAAAAAGTTAAAGGTGTTAATTAGTTAGTTTATAACAATAGTGATATGAAAAAAGTTCAGCAGTTTATTGTCTATTATCTAATTTCTTAAATCTATCATCTATCTTATTTCTTCAAAAAATCCAGTTTGGCGATTCTTTTTCACCTCATTCCATAGAAAGTAGGTGCCATTCATGGCTATATAAACTCCTTTTGGTAAAGATTGGGCGAAGGCTATAGCACTACCTAGATTAAAAAATCCATCGCTACTACCAAATGAATAGGGGATCATAGCACCTGTAATAACTATGGTTTTATTCAAACCTGCTTTGGCGAGATATTCTCCTGTCACTGTCATAGTATCGGTCCCATGTGTGATGACTATTTTATCTTCATTGGTCTCTGTACAAGCTTTTAATATTTTCTCTCTATCTCTGTCAGTCATTTCCAAACTATCTATCATCATCAAAGTCTCCACGGTATGAGGCACAGTGCATCGACCCTTGAGCAACATTTCGTCCACATTGGTTTGGTTAAAGTAGAGGCGACCATTGATCATGTCATACTCTTTGTCAAAAGTGCCACCAGTTATTAATATGCGTATCATTGAATTTAGTTGCGAGTTGCCAGATTTTAGTTGCTAGTTGCAAATTTAATGATGATGGTGAAAATTCATCATCAAATAAAATAAACCGATCCCTATCATAATCAACCCACTGATTAAGTGCGGATTGACACGAGATACTACCGTATTGATAAAGGCAGAAGTTTTAGATCTGAGAAGGAGTACACCTATAAAAATAGCTATAAATACGGCCACTACTCCTATGATATAGGCAAATAAATAGAAAAAAATTTGATCAAAACTACGACTTGACAACCCAATCACAATCGGAGCAAATACAGAGGGGCATGGCGTTAACCCAACAATAAAGCCCATGAGAATCGGGTTTTTGACTGTCTGCGTATCTTCGTGACTACAATTGCAGGCAACGTATTCATCGGAGTTTTGTTTAGATTTTATCAATAAAAACAAACCATAGGAAATTATTAAAAAAGGAGCGGCGAATCTAATCCATTCATATTCCGCCCAGTGCGGATTGAAATAAAGAATCAGCGACACCACCATAGTCAGTGAAAAATGTGTCAAAAGCAAGCTGGCTAATAAGGAAATTCCATCGCTCCATTTTCTTGATTGAGAGGTGTGTAAGGCTAAGATAGACTTACCATGTCCTGGTTCGAGGGAGTGAATAGCTCCGAGTAAAAATGAGGATGCGAGCGAAATACTAGGTGTGAGCATAAAGGGATGAACACATTTTTGACGAAATAAGTTCATAAGTTGTTATAAACTCAATTTAATCATTAGAGACCACAACGTGGCGAACTATATGACTTAGTTGTCCCGAAGGTTTCTTGGGACGATTTAGAATTTGTATTTTCTAATGCGGAATTTGGATAAATCTCTTCTATTGAAAGTCATTCAATAGCAAAACTTAGCATTACGGAGATCATTTTGCAAACATTAATAGGAGATTTTTCTTACTTTTGTCGAAATATGAGAATACTTATAACATTTTTGTTCTTATTACCTTTGGCGTATTCAAAAAGTGCTATTACTATTAATTCAATAGATAAAACAAATAGCTCTTGTCTTAATAATGGAACTATAACGGTAAATGCTACCTCAAATTCACAAATTTTATATAGCATCATCGCAGGACCTTCATTGGTTTCACCGCAATCCGGCAACAAATTTGAAGGTTTAGCCCCGGGTACATATACTGTAAAGGTTGAAAATCTTTTAGCTGAATCAAAGACTCAATCAGTAGAAATAATAACCAACTATGTCATTGTAGACCATAAGCCATTTGTAACCCACAGTTCATGCAATGGCGCTAGCGATGGGAGAGTCATTGGCAATAACATAAGCGGTACGGGTACTAAACCCTTTAAATGGACTCTAAAAAATAATAATACAGGAGTGAGCAAGACCCAAAACGGCAATGACACCTTTACTAGTCTCCCTTCTGGAGATTACACGTTATCATTGACGGACTCTTGTCTTAATACCACCGTTCGCAATTTCGAAATCAAAAGCGGGGTTTCAGGATTTGAAAACATTAACTCTAGTTTTACAAAAATAAATTGTACAAGTATTGAGGTTAATACTTCATTTAAAACAAAGGAAGCTTCATTTCCCACAAAAGTGAAGTATCAGTATGGAAATACCATAGTGGAAAAGGTACCTTCTCCGAATGGAGCGAATGGTATTCGGGATGTTATCGCCATGACCATTCCCATGGGCGGTAAAGTGAAGGTGACACTATACAACGCCTGTAATGATAGCATTTCTGATATGGCTGAATCTTATTCCGGTGTGCGGGATTGTTCTGAGATGACAACCTGTTCATCTGTGAGATTAACACTGATTTTGTCTTCGAATTTTAATATGCAAATACCGAAACTCATTTACACAACTAAGAACGGTTCGACTGTTTTGACAAATGTTCCTATAACTAATTTTGAGATAAAACTTGATGTGTCAAATGTAGGAGAAGAAGATTTTATTACTGTTTTGATGATCACCAATTGCAACGATTCTATTCTTATTCCACATGTAGTTCCAGAGTTTGAAGACCTCATTAGTAGTATGTATAATTCGTTAAATACAAAGTGCAATCAAAGAAACTATGTCTATGAATTTCAAACTTGTGATAAAACTAAGGGGAGTATCTCCTACTCCTTTTACGATATGAATAATAAACTTTTGGAAACTAAGAGTGGACTAGGGTTCGATGATATTATTTTGAGGAATTACCCAAGTGGTAGTAAATATTATATTAAAATAAAAAATGGTTGTAACAAAGAATATGTCGATACTTTTCTTTGGGATTCTGATGCCGGGAAACCTTTTTTTGAGGTATACAAGAAATTTTCAGAAAATTGTCTGGACTCAACAATCGGAATAGGTGTGCGATTCGCTAGATTGAAAGGAGAACCTAAAATTCTTAGTTTCACAGGGCCTGCTATAATCTCCAGTACGAAGAAAAATTATGCGTATAAAGATAGTACCAATTTTGAGGCTTTTTTAAGTGATCAGCGATTCATTTATTATGGTCTCGGAGTAGGGAAATATAGTATTACCATCAAAGATAGTTGTGAATCGCATACGGAAAATTTTGAAGTGTATCCTCAAGACGTCTCGAATTATTATTACTCTTATCAGCCAATCAAGGCTTGTGAAGACAACAATCAACTTATTTTAAAACTACATAGTAAACATTCTACAGAACTTATAGATAGACGTGTAAGTGGATTCTATTCTATATTTAATTTAAAAACTAGTAAATATCTGGAAGATGATGAAAGTATTGCCTTTAGATATGGATATAATTCAATGACCAATGAGTTAAGTTACAATAAAGCATTTAGATATTTAAATGAAGGAAAATATGTATTAAAATTGAAGTATCGGAATGATACCTTTTCTGAAGCTATAGATTTTGAAAGGTATGTGACGAAGTCTGTTTATTGCAATGATATAATAGATACGTTAATTATACCTCCTTATACGAGACCTAATATAAAAGTCATACTTAAAATTCAGTGTGGGAAACAAACTTGGGTCGAATTCCAGCCGGATACCAATTTTGGAATTTTCCCTTATAAGTATGAGATAAATAAGGGCCCACAAACTTTCCCAATGCAGCAAGACAATGTTTTTCCTATCTATCAAATGGGAAATTATCAAGCCAAAATCTGGGATACTTGTGGCAATGCAAATACCATGGATTTTAGTGTCGACACACTTAAATTCAATAAAATATATATTAATGATAGCACATGTGCAGGTGACTCAGTGATCATGGCATATCAATCCTCGCCATATTTTACGTATAGATGGATTAGACCAGATGGCCGAGCGTATTGGGGCGATACATTAAAAATAAATCCATTAAAAGTCTCAGATGTAGGCACCTATAAGGTGACAAAGTATGTAAATTTTAGGGGATGTAGAGATAGCTTTTTTATAGATTATGTATTGAAGAAGTACAAAAAAGAACACAAATATGATACGATTAAAGATGGGGATACATTTTATTTAAAGGGTAACCCAATTATTAAAGAAGGTAGCTTTGTTGAAGTTATTCCAATACTTCCGTGTGATAGTTTTTTTATTCAACATCTCTATGTTATAGACACTTTTTTGAATTTTGATACGCGGAAAACAATTTGTATAGGCGATAGTTTTTTGTATCGTGGAAGGTATTATTCAAAGCCAGGAGTATACAGAGACACAGTGGATGTATTTAAATTTGCCGATTCGGTATTTACCCTCTTTCTAGAGAACTATCAACGAGCTAAATATAAAATAATTCAAAGTTCGCATGTCAAATGCCATGGGTTGAGCAATGGTATTATTAACCTTAGAGCTTTTGGTGAACACCAACCATATACTTATTTGTTAAATGGAGTAGCTTCTAATTCTGGAGGCAAATTTGACAATCTACCTCCTGGAGACTATAAGGTGTCAATACAAAGTAGTAAAGGTTGTATCCTTGATACTATCTTCAAAATAACTGAGCCCGATAAATTAATTTTAAATATATATCCTGAATCAGATCCTGTCAATATGTGCAGTACTAGTAGGCTAATATCCAATGTCAGGTACCTAAGAGGTGGAAACTTGCCTCCTTTGAGGTATCTTTGGACACCAAGCACAGGACTTAGCTGTACAGACTGCCCGTCACCTCAATTCTTAGGTTATTTATCACAGGCATATCAGCTTACATTATTAGATAGCAATAATTGTAAATTAGAAGCCAAAACGAAAATTGATGTTCTGGCGAGTAATGAATTTTACATTCCTAGTGTGTTTACACCAAATGGAGATTTATTGAATGATCAATTTAGAGTATATGGAAACTGCATAAAGAATATTGATTTTTCAATCTATAATAGGTGGGGGCTGAAATTATATCATACCAAAGATCTTCATGTCGGCTGGGATGGAACCCATTTAAATGAAACTGCCCCAGCAGATGTTTATTCCTATATAGCTAAGGTAGTCTTTCTGAATGGTGAAACAAAAGAAAAAGTTGGTGAATTTCTATTAGTTAGATAGCTAAATTTAAGAAATAAAACTAATAAACTAGTCTCATATCTTCTTCCGTAGGTCTTCGCATACCTATTCGTATTTCCAATAATTCTCGCCGCCTAGGATTGGTATAATAGCTAAGCTCTACGAGATTTCCGAACACATCGGCTACTTCGAAACCTGTGATGACAAATCCAAACTTCAGTTTAGGAATGATGATAGCATTATTCGACATTTTGTGGCGTGAATAGATGCCCTGAAAACCCAAATCGGTGATATGTGACACAGCGCGTGTCATGAGTTCGGTATAAATACCTCTATGTCTATACTCTGGAAATACCGCCGAATTGACCATATAAAAATCATCATAGGATTTCTGAATACCAAATGACCAACCTACGATGTTATCACCATCTTTAGCAACCAACTGATAGCGTTGGATATTTTCCATCTTGGGCATAGCTTTGACTTTTTCTTTTTCCAGCTCTGTCATCACTGCTTGGGTATGAAAATCAAACTCGCCTCGAAATATCTTGGGTCTTGTTTCTCTAAAAAATGGAAAAAATTCTTCGGGGGTAAGAAAATGATAGCTCAGTGACATGGGTTTGGCTTAGTTATCAACAAATATAATATCTATTCAAAATTCAAAACTCAAAATTGCTAATTCCTCTTATCTTCGCACCCTGATAATTAACTTCTATCAGCAATTAATAACATAGAATTATTAATTATTCACTATTCATTATTAATTGAATTCCATGCCACAAGACAAGTCCATAAAATCCGTACTCATAATAGGTAGCGGTCCCATCATCATAGGCCAAGCCTGTGAATTTGATTATTCAGGTTCTCAAGCAGCGGTTTCTCTGCGTGAAGAAGGCGTAAAAGTCATTCTAATAAATTCCAATCCTGCTACGATCATGACCGACCCTATGATAGCGGATAAGGTCTATTTATTGCCTTTGACTCCAGAGAGTATCGAGCAAATATTAAAAGAAAACCAAATCGATGCAGTCTTACCTACCATGGGAGGTCAGACAGCGCTAAACCTAGCTATCGAGTGCGATGAAATGGGTTTGTGGAAAGACTACAATGTGCGACTGATAGGTGTGGACATCGAAGGCATAGAGCTAGCAGAGGATAGAGATAAATTTCGAAAAATGGTGATTGACTTGGGGATGAAAGTTGCTCCTTCTAAAGTTGCCAATTCTGTCCTTGAAGGCTGGGAAATAGCTCAAGAAATTGGATTCCCCCTCGTGATTCGCCCTTCATTTACCCTCGGAGGGACGGGAGGCGGTTTTGTGCATACCAAAGATGAATTTGAAGCTAAATTGAAGCATGGTTTGGAATGCTCTCCAGTGCATGAAGTATTGGTAGAAAAAGCCGTTTTGGGTTGGAAGGAATATGAATTGGAGTTGCTAAGAGATATTGACGATAATATCGTGGTGATTTGTACCGTAGAGAATTTTGACCCCATGGGTGTGCATACGGGCGATAGTATTACCGTGGCTCCTGCTATGACCTTGTCTGATAAGTCTTATCAACAAATGCGCGACGAGGCACGTTTGATATTGAAGTCTATAGGAAAATTCGCAGGTGGCTGCAATGTGCAGTTCGCTATTGACCCCATTACCGAAGATATCATTGTCATAGAAATCAATCCTAGGGTTTCACGTTCTTCCGCTTTGGCGAGTAAGGCAACGGGTTATCCTATCGCTCGAATAGCTGCTAAACTGGCTCTCGGTTATCGTTTGGATGAGTTGAAAAATCAAATTACTAAGACGACCTCCGCATTTTTCGAACCATCGCTGGATTATGTAATAGTAAAAATCCCTCGTTGGAATTTCGAGAAATTTCCTGGTGCGGATGAGACATTAGGCTTGCAGATGAAGTCGGTAGGCGAGGTTATGGGCATAGGTCGCAATTTTCAAGAAGCGTTACAAAAAGCCTGTCAGTCCTTGGAAAATAATAAAATAGGACTTGGTGTCGATGGCAAAGAATCGAAAGATGTCGATAAAGTTTTAGCAGGATTGCAATATCCGAGCTGGGATAGATTGTTTAGAATTCGTGAGGCATTGAAGCTAGGAGTGCCTAAAACCAAAATCCATGAATTGACGCAAATAGATATGTGGTTTTTGAGAGAGATACAGGAGTTGGTCGATTTTGAGAAAGAACTGAAAAAACTTTCTTTTGAATATTTGAACAAAGAAGTATTAACCAGGGCTAAGAAAAAAGGATTTTCAGACCTTCAGCTCGCACATGTTTTTAACCGAACAGAAGATGAAATTTACGACTTACGAACTACCCATGGAATTCGAAGAGTTTATAAAATGGTCGATACCTGTGCCGCTGAATTTGAAGCGCAAACACCTTATTACTATTCTACTTTTGATGTTGAAAACGAAAGTATCGTTACCGACAAGAAAAAGGTAATCGTACTCGGTTCTGGACCCAATCGAATAGGACAGGGAATTGAGTTTGACTACTGCTGTGTGCATGGTTTGCTTGCCTTGAAAGAAGAGGGATACGAGTCTATCATGATCAACTGCAATCCTGAAACGGTTTCCACAGACTTCAATACCGCTTCTAAACTCTATTTTGAACCTGTCTTCTGGGAGCATTTAAGAGAAATCATAGAACTCGAAAAACCTGAAGGAGTCATCGTACAGTTAGGAGGGCAAACTGCCTTGAAGTTGGCTGCAAAATTGGAGAAATATGGAATTCCAATAATCGGTACTTCTTGTAATGATATGGATTTGGCTGAGGACAGGGAGCGATTTTCCGATGAATTGAAAAAGCTGAATATCCCCTATCCCAACTATGGTGCTGCACAAAATGCAGATGATGCGCTCGAGGTAGCCCATCGCGTAGGCTATCCCGTTCTCGTTCGTCCATCTTATGTATTGGGTGGTCAGAAAATGCGTATCGTCATCAACGATGATGAATTGACGAAATCCGTCGTGAGCATTTTGAAGACTTTTCCCGACAACAATATCTTGATAGACCATTTTATTGACCGAGCCGAAGAAGCCGAAATCGATGCGCTCTGCGATGGCGAAGATGTACATATCATGGGTATGATGGAGCATATTGAACCGGCGGGTATTCATTCAGGAGATAGCCATTCCGTATTACCACCATTTTCACTTTCTGATGAGGCTATCGAGAAAATGAAAGAATACACCGTGAAAATTGCAAAATCGCTCAAGGTGAAAGGCCTTATCAATATACAATTTGTTGTGAAGCGGGCGCTAAATGATAAAGAAAAAGATGAAGTCTATGTCATCGAAGCCAATCCTAGAGCCAGCCGTACGACGCCATTTATCTGTAAGGCTTATCAAATACCTTACCTCAACTACGCTGCAAAAATTATGGTAGGTAAGATGAAGGTCAAAGATATCAAAGACAAAGAAAAACTAGAGGGGTTTGCCATCAAAGAGCCTGTCTTCTCCTTCAATAAGTTTCCGAATGTCAAAAAAGAACTCGGCCCGGAGATGAAATCTACGGGAGAAGCTATCCGTTTTATATCCAATATCCGTGATCCTCATTTTAGAAATCTGTTTAAGATGAAGAGTATGTATTTGAGTAGGTAGAAGTGTGAGACCTATAAGGTTTTTAAAACCTTATAGGTCTATTTCACTAATTCTAATTATAAACATCAATTATGATACTTAAAACTCAGAACTATCATCAAAAATTAGAGCCTAATGAAATTTATCATTTGTTCTCTCGAGCTAACGGGTCTGAATTGATGTTTCAATCAAACGAAAATTATCTCTATTTTTTAAAAAAACTAGACCATCATACTGCAAGTATTGCCAAAATATATGCGTATTCGCTATTGCCCAATCATTTTCACTTATTGGTAAGAATTAATGATTTTGAATATATAATTGAACAATTTGAAATCATTAAAAAGCGAAAGTTTAATTCAGATGTAGATGTAATTTCAGACTTTATTATTGAACGGTTTAGCAATCTACTCAATGGATATACCAAAGCATTTAACAAGATGTATCATCGTAAGGGGGCTTTGTTTATAGATTATATTAAACGAAGTAAATCTGAATCAGAAATTGATTTTGTAAATTTCATTTGGTATATTCATAAAAACGCTGTTCATCATGGATACACAAAAAAAGTTGGTGATTGGAAATATGATAGTTATAGTTCACTAATAGATTCTAGACCAAGTAAACTATTAAGAGAGGAAGTAATTTCCTTTTTCGGAGATAAAAATGCATTTATAGACTTTCATGACAAACCGATTGATCTTAAAAACATAATTATTGATATATAAATCTTTTGTCGGCAAGTAAAGACCTATAAGGTTTTTAAAAACCTTATAGGTCTATTGATATTTTTTAAGATACACTCAAACTATAGAATAATAATGAATTGGGTTAGTCCAGCTTTGTTGTCACAAAATTTAGACCTTCTTTTTAGAAATTTTTCTAAGTGAAGAGTATGTATTTGAGTAGTTAGTCTGAAAAGTCTGTGTAATATTTGCTGAATTTTTATACAACTCAGCTATCTTTGTATAAAACAATAAATATTTTTATACAAGGTCTAAGTTAATGTATATTTTCTCAATATTTATTTAATGAAGAATTTAAGTTAAATCTATTGCCCATTACCCCTAAATTTTAAAAAAACCAATTTATGATTAAACTTTTTATCACTTGGACCTTGTTTTGTCTAACAGCAAAGGCACAGGAAATGCCTATAATTGAAGATATTTTGCTAAAGGACAAATCTAACTTAGGTTTCACAGCTAAGTGGTCGCCTGATTTAGCGGAAAAAAGTTCCTATAATGAAAATTCTTCAAGTTCATTTGAAACCATAGCTGGAGATGTTTATAGTTTTAGATTTGACTATGAATTGAACAAACTTGAAATTTCTTGTTTTGATAAGAACATGTATCGAAAAGGCAATGCTTATATGGACATAAAATCCAAGAATAAACATATTACGGAATTAAAAGAAGGCGAATATTCAATTTTAGGGGCAAATTTAGTAAATGGGGTGCCATCATTAGTCGTCTTTTTTAAAGATTCTGAAGAAAATTCTTACCTAAAAATTATTCCTCTACAAACGAATTGTTTAGTAAATCTCGGTAAAGATGCATTAAAATCAGATGGTATTTCGGTAACAAAACTTTTGACAAAATCTGAACACCCTAACCCATATGTTTCTTTTTATGCTTCTAATAATAAAAAGTACTCAGCAATTAACTACAAAATAAAAGACAAAGAATCTGAATTATGGGATGACGTTATAATTGTTTATGATAGTACATTTTCGGAGATAAAAAGATATGAGAAAATAGAATATTTAAGTTTCGGTGCTTTAGAACCAATTATTATTTCGAATGAAGGTGAGATATATGCAATTGCAAAGAAAACTATTGGAGAAACGAAGAAATCAAAGCAGTATGAATATCGTATTGTTTATGGTGGAAATGAACTGAATGTTTCTGATATTATCGCAACGAATGAAATCTTTACTATCAAAATATTAAATGAAATTGATGGAGATGTAAAAGTTGTAAAAGCTAACTATTTAGTCAAAAACAAAGACCAAGTTGTGATTAATAATATAGAAGTATTTAATCTGTCAAATGAAGGAATAGTAAACAAAAGCGATATCGAAATTAATGAAAATATCCTATTGAGTCTCGGTGCAGATAAAAAGAAAGGTCTAAATAATTATACTTTAAAAAATGTCAACAATGACAATAATAATTATTACCTAGTTCTAGAACAGGATGATTATAGTTCTTCTTCTATGAGTTATGGAACTCTGATATCTTCCTTATTCGGTGGAATTACAAGCCTAGGGGGCCATGGTTCTTCTATTAGTTACACAAATAGAGAAGTTGGGAATATATTAGTTTTAAAAGTAAAAAATAAGACCAATGAAATTCTTTGGACAAGATTAATGGAAAGATATCAATCTTTTGCAGCAAATAATTTCATAAATTATAGCAGTCTATTTAGTTTTGTAGCAAATGATAAACTAGTGATTTTAACAAATGACAATGGCTCAAATGATAAAGAGAATGAAAGAAAGGAAAAAGTAACTACTCGATTAAAAGCGTCAAACTTGACGGCTTATTATATTAGTGAAACTAAAAATGAACGTTATCCTTTGCTTATTGGAAGTAACGAAGACTGTATGGTAAAAGTATTATCTAGCTCCGTCACAAATGAAAACAACATATTGCTATACGGAAATGCTATAGCTGCGATGGGTAAAGTAACTGGAAAATCTAAGTATGGAATATTGCGAATCGAACAAATTAATTTATCAGAAAAAACTGAATAAGAAGAAAATTTCCCTAAATAGAATCTTATATCATAATTTATCAGTTGTATATATACCGTATTTTATAGTTAAAAACTGACGTTTATTGTTTAAAATTTAAAGCTAAAATATAGCTAAGTTTATATTTCAGAAACAAATCGATGGTTAAACTTACACTACCTCGGCTCCAGTATCTTGACCTTATCGATAGCCTCTGGCAGCAAAGGTAGAACCTTCGCTTTAATTTCTTTTTCTATCTGTAGTAGGAGCTTCTTTTTGACAAAATGTTGATGCACGACCAAACCTATGGTGCGCATAGGAATAGGAGCGGAAAACTTATGCAGGTTTCTGGTGTCTTTTTTAGGAAGATCTTTAGCAGCGAGGAAAGGCAGCAGCGTAGAGGCTTCACTCGCTTTGACAAATCTCAGCAGGCTATCGATAGAGCCCGCTTTATAGTCAAAGTGAAGTTTATGGTTTATTTTTTTCTTGTGTAGTTCGCAGAGATTGAGCACCTGCGTGCGCATACAATGCCCCTCTTCGAGCAGACAGAGTTGATTAAAAGCTAGTTTCTTTAATTCGATATCATCTTTAGTTTTAAGTTGGGTATCGAAGAGGAGAAAGGGTTCATCGTAGAGCGGATACTCTACGATATCTTTTTCATACAAAGGGGTCGAAAGTATGCCTATATCTATGGATCTGCTTCGCAATAGCCGAATAATCTCATCCGTGGTTTGTTCCCGAATTTCTATGTGTAGTTGAGGGTATTTTGTTACAAAATTGGGCAAAAAAAGTGGCAATAGATAAGGTGCTATGGTGGGTATCACCGATATACTCAATTTCCCCTTGATTTCTCCACGTATTTCCTGAGCTATTTCGTCTAGCTGATTAAAGTCGGTGCGTATCACACGAAGCTGACTGAGGATGGCATGACCTTCTTGGGTAATGTCTAAAGGCTTTTTCTTTCTGTCGAAAATTTTCAATCCGATTTCATCTTCGAACTTGGCTATCATAGTACTTAGTGTCGATTGGGTAATATAGCACTTCTCTGCAGCCAATTCAAAGTGCCGGTATTCCGCTACCGCTAGTATATAGTCTATTTGCCTTACATTCATCTATTTTATCAATATTATTATCTAAACTATCATTTTTATCAATCAAAGGTAAAGACTATTTTTGCACTCAACTAAAATAAATAACCAATGAATAAATTAATTTTTACCAGCTTATTTTTATGGGCTCTTGGCCTACAGGCACAGGAAAAAAAGGATGCTTTGGCAGACTGTCCATTTCACGCCAAAAAAGAAAAGAAAACTATAAGTGGAGGCGGCACCTCCAATGCGGAGTGGTGGCCCAATAGTCTCAAGCTCGGACTTTTGCGTCAGCACTCCCATCTTTCTACTCCTTATGGTCCAAGCTTTAACTACAGGGAGGAGTTTAAAAAATTGGATTATTTCGCACTCAAAAAAGATTTGAAAGATTTAATGACACAGTCGCAAGATTGGTGGCCAGCAGATTTCGGAAATTATGGACCATTATTTATACGCATGGCTTGGCACAGTGCTGGCACTTATCGCACAGGAGATGGCCGAGGAGGCACGCGTGCGGGATTACAGCGATTTGCCCCACAGAATAGCTGGCCTGATAATGGCAATTTGGATAAAGCAAGAAGACTTCTATGGCCTATCAAGCAAAAGTATGGGTCTAAAATTTCATGGGCCGATTTGATGATACTGACGGGCAATGTGGCGCTTGAATCCATGGGTTTCAAAACCTTTGGTTTTGCAGGTGGCAGAGAGGATGTATGGGAACCCGAAGATCATATCTACTGGGGTGCAGAGACGAAATGGCTCGATGACAAAAGATATAGTGAAGGTAGAAAATTAGAAAACCCACTGGCAGCGGTACAAATGGGCTTGATTTATGTAAACCCAGAAGGTCCTAATGGAAATCCCGATCCCAAGGCGGCAGCTATTGATATTCGAGAGACTTTTGGTCGCATGGGAATGAATGACGAAGAGACCGTTGCATTGATCGCTGGCGGTCATACTTTCGGAAAAGCTCATGGCGCAGGGCCTGCCAGCCATGTAGGTGCCGAACCCGAAGCGGCGGCTATTGAAGAACAAGGCTTTGGCTGGAAGAGTAGTTACAAATCAGGAAAAGGGGCAGATGCCATCACCTCTGGACTAGAAGTCACTTGGACTTCTACACCTACCAAATGGGGACATGAATTCTTTCAATTGTTATTCGAAAATGAGTGGGAACTTACCAAAAGTCCTGCAGGAGCACATCAGTGGGTAGCGAAGTCCAAGGCGAAAATCATACCAGATGCATTTGACCCAAATAAGAAACATCTACCGACAATGCTGACCACGGATTTATCTCTGATAGAAGATCCTATTTATAAAAAAATATCACGAAATTTTTATGATAATCCCAAGGCATTTGACGATGCGTTTGCGAGAGCATGGTTTAAGTTGACACATAGAGATATGGGACCAGTTACCACTTATTTGGGTCCAGAAATCCCGAAAGAAAATTTAATATGGCAAGACCCTATCCCTGCTATGAATCACCCTCTAGTCAATGAAAATGAAATAGAGCAGTTAAAAACGCAGATTTTAAATTCAGGTTTGACGATAGGCGAAATGGTTTCTACCGCCTGGTCATCCGCATCTACATATAGAAATTCTGATAACAGAGGTGGAGCTAATGGCGCTCGAATACAGCTTCTACCGCAAAGAAACTGGGAGGCGAACAATCCTAAACAATTGGACAAGGTGTTAAAAGTCTATGAGAAAATTAAAAATGAATTTAACCAAAAATCCAAGTCTTCAAAAATCTCCATGGCTGATTTAATCGTCCTAGCTGGAAATGCAGGTATTGAACAATCTATTCAGAAGGCAGGCTTGCGTTTGCAGGTTCCATTTTCACCTGGCAGAACGGATGCGACGCAAGAGCAGACAGATATTGCATCTATGGCGGTATTGGAGCCTATAGCAGATGGATTTAGAAATTATTTGAAAAAGAAATATACTGCTAGTACGGAAGAACTGTTGATCGATAAGGCGCAACTTTTAAATTTAACCGCACCGGAAATGACCGTTTTGATTGGTGGACTTCGCAGTATCGGTGCAAACTACAATAATACTAAACATGGTGTATTGACAAATAATGCAGCAACATTGACTAATGATTTTTTCGTAAATCTACTCGATATGTCCACAGCGTGGAGACCTATTAATGACGAAAAAGAAATTTTTGAAGGATATGATAGAAAAACAGGCAAGTTAAAATGGACAGCAACGAGAGCAGATTTAATTTTCGGTTCGAATTCCGAACTGAGAAATCTAGCGGAAGTTTATGCTAGTAGCGATGCCAAAGAAAAATTTGTCAAAGATTTTATAGCTGCATGGACCAAGGTTATGAACAATGATCGATTTGATTTGAAAAACTAAGTTTTTCATTCAATGACTATTCAAAGGCAGTTCTCTAGAGCTGCCTTTTTTTGTCCACGGGTAATCTTAAACCAATAGCGGTTTTAAAATGGTTCAACCCATTTTAAAACCTAGCTATGGTAAATGCCGTAGCTGTATTTGTTTAGTGCAATGAGCCATGCGACATTGGACTATTACTAATACGCTTACGGTATTAATTACATTCAATGAAAAAAAGTGAAATATAAAAGAAGTAGAAATGAAATCTTTGCAAATTCAGAATAGATATGGATACTATAAATTTTGAATTAAAATCTGTAAAGACAAGTATTGAATGACCTTTTACAGGGTGAGACCTAGTTTGAGGTCTGAATAGAACCTATTTTACTAATAAAAATTTTCACTAAGGTAGATGAAAACGATCTGTCTTCAAAAGTTGATTGTCCTTATCTAGAATTCGGATATAATAGATGCCTGATGGATTTTGGTTCATATCGATTTCATCTTTGCCTCTGATGGTAGATTCATAAATTTTTCTACCAGCCAAATCGTAGATAATTACAGAAAGGATGGTGTTGTCTTCATTCCGCACTTGAATACTCTTGTTCCCGATAAACTGCCATTCAACCGTAGGTTTATATTTGATTTCTATTCCAGAATTATTCTCCTCAAATTTGTATTTCTTTTGATATTTATACGCTCTATCGCAGATATCTGTGGAGGATACGTAAAGCGTAAAGTCCTTTTTAGTCTTCATTTTATAAGTAAATGAATCATTGGTTTTTGCGAAAATAGTAGTGTCGGAAAATTGAAATCTAAAATTCATATAAGGAATAGCATGAGTCCAAAACTTTAACGTTAAACTATCCTGAAG
Organism: Chitinophagales bacterium; assembly: GCA_016787225.1. NCBI lineage: Bacteria > Pseudomonadati > Bacteroidota > Chitinophagia > Chitinophagales > Chitinophagales bacterium. Next base: position 24,047 of record JAEUUY010000014.1, on the reverse strand, counting down.
CGAATCGCGAATGTATAATAAACCTTGTGGACATTTAGAATTATAAATTCCGGTAGTGTCAATTTTTATGCTGTCAGTGCAGGAATATTTAACTGTATCTACAGAATATCTTCCCGGATTACGAACATAAATAGCACTTTTAAATTTTCCAATGGTAAGAATACTCCTATTAGAATAAGCTGAGCCATATACAAAATGTTCAGTTCCCGTCCTTAGTAGCTCTCTAGCTGTAAATCTGCCTCGCTGGACTAGGTATATATTGTACAGAGTATCATTTTTATCAATACAGAGATGTCCTACCTCGCTTATAAATATGTAAGGTCTTTTCACACAATTTGGGAGTCCAAATGTACTAGAATTTCTATTATATATAATAGCGTGATAAATGAGAATGGTATCCTCCTCAAAACTCGGCACTTGGCTCTTATCCCATACACTTGGGTCATCGAAGTTACCATTGCGTATGCTAGTGTATGTGTTAGCAAATAGCTGACTGGCCATTAGGATTAATAGGAAATAGAATAATTTTACTGTTTTCATAAACTTTTGTTTTTACAAATTTCTTAGAATGAAATCGTAACCCAAAGGTAAGAAAATCAATTTATTTTATCTGCATTTTTCTCTTGTCTGCCCTCATTTGAATTACATCTACCATAAATGAGAAGAACATGGCAAAATAAATATAGCCTTTTGGTATATGGAATTGTAGGCCTTCCCCTAGAAGTGATACACCTATCATCATTAAGAAACAAAGTGCTAGTATTTTGAAAGATTGGTGCTGTTTGATAAAATCGCTGATTGGTTTAGATGCTATCAGCATAATGATAACCGTGACAATAACTGCAGTGTACATCACCCATAGCTCCTCTACCATTCCTACTGCGGTGATAATAGAATCCACCGAGAAAACCAAATCAAGCAGAATAACTTCTAAGAGCAATTTTTGGAAGGTCTTCGCCTTTGAGTGTACTGGCGAATCTTCATCCTTAATTTCTGTTTGATGATAAATCTCTTTAGTAGCTTTGAATAAAAGGAAGAGTCCTCCGAGTATTAGAATCAGAGACTTGCCCGAAAAATCAATATTGAATAGCGTGAATAAGGTATTATCCAACTTGAGTATCCACGAGATAAAGAACAAGAGAATGAGACGCATGACCATAGCGAGTCCTATACCCCAGTAGCGCAGTTTATCTCGCTGCTCAGCAGGTAGCTTGTCGGCCAATATCGAAATGAAAATTATATTGTCAATACCGAGAATGACTTCAAGAATGATAAGTGTGATTAGTGGCACTAGAAATTCCATAAAGCTTTAATTTAAAGATTTAAAAATAAGGTCAGAAAGAAATTGATAGGTATAATTTTTCTTGTTTTTTTCATTGACATCCGTGAGACGCGGTAGGTTCTCTGCAAAGAAAATCTGCAAATGAGAAGTTTCTATCAAAGTACTAGCTAGAGAATGTGCATAGTTATAGTCTGCATTATAGGCTTGGAATATGCTTGCTATCTTTGCACATAAATCTTTATAAGGTTTAAATAGTTGGATGTTATTGATTTTTTTAACCTCGGTATGCAGATATACTTTATTACCCTCTCGAATAATAATCTGAAAAATCGGTGCTAAGTTATAATATGATGTCAACTTGGTATTGCTTAGATTCTGACTGAGTATGGCTATAACTTCTTCTATTTTTTGCTTGGGCTCATTGAGATTTTGAATTTTAAACTCTATCAAAAAATCTAAATAAAGCCAATACCAATTCACGATATAGAGGAGTAGCATTTGCTTATTTTCAAAATATCTGTAGATAGTAGCTTCAGTATGTGTTATCTTTACTGCTAGTTTCTTAAAGGTAAAATTTTCAATGCCTAATTCATTTATCAGCTCTATACTTTGTCCCACAATTTCCTTACCTATCGCAGATTCCTCTGGATTTTTTTTATATAATTGGGGATTGACACTAAAGCTAATATTTACTTCCATATTGCTAATCGAAAGCAAAGATATAAAAAATGTTATAGTTGGAACTAAAAATAATATTAAAGCATTTATTTGCGATAGTATTACTATTATTGCAAATTAAAATTTAAGAATATCAGCACACTACAAACTTGGGGACGGGTTTTAAATCTCGCTAAAGAATACCGGAAAGAGATATCCGCTATCTATTCTTTTGCTATTCTTAGTGGAATTGTGCAGCTTTCCTTGCCTTTAGGTATTCAAGCAATCATTGGATTTAGCTTTGGTGCACAGCTAGTCGTGTCCATTTATGTCCTAATCATCTTGGTTATTATCGGTGTTTTTATTGTAGGAGTATTGAATCTCAATCTGTTGAAATTGATTGAAATTTTACAGCAAAAAATCTTCACTAAAAATTCCTTAGAAATCACAAAAACCTTGATTAGTATTGATCTGCAAGACAATAGCAAGTATTATCTGCCAGAAAAGGTCAATCGCTACTTTGAGATATTTGGCATTCAGAAAGGCTTGTCCAAATTATTATTGGATATCCCCTTGGCCTCTATTCAAATCATTATGGGCTTGATAGTATTGGCATTTTATGAGAGCAGCTTCATAATTTTTGGTATCTTCCTTATAGTGCTGCTTTGGCTTATTTTGAAATATACTTCCAATTTAGGCTTAGTTACATCGATTAAAGAAAGCGATGACAAGTATGCGCTTGCTTCCTGGCTCGAGGATATTGCCAGAGCAGTTCGCACTTTTAAATTTGCTCAGAATTCGGATTTACATATTAGAAAAACGGATGAACTCGCTGCGCAATACTTGATAGATAGAAACAAACACTTCAATATACTCGTAACGCAGTACAAAGCCTTAATTGGTTTCAAAGTACTTATTACGGCGGCTATGCTCGGGATAGGAACTTATTTGCTCATCGAGCAGAAAATCAATATTGGTGAGTTTATAGCCGCAGAAATTGTTATTCTAATGGTGATAGGTGCCACAGAGAAACTCATTTACCACCTCGATAGTTTATATGATGTCGCCACAGGATTGGCGAAAATCGAAAGTATTTATGAACAAGCAAAGGAAGATGAAAAATCACAAATATGGAAACCAGATAGCGATTCGGGCCCCTATTTTCAGTTTCATAATTTCAGTTTCAAATTTAAAGATAGTTCCCGGTATGTATTGGAGAAACTAAATTTCAAAATCAATAGCAATACGATAACCACTATTACAGGAAATGAAGGCGAAGGTAAAACCACCTTATTAAAAGTTTTAGCTTCGCTCTACAGACGCTACGAAGGAAGTTTGCAGATAGAGGACTTTGAAATTTCAGGCTATAATATCGAGTCTCTCAGACAGCATTCAGGTTTTTATTTCCGCAATCAAGAGATAATAACCGCAAGCCTTTTAGAAAATATTACACTGGGAAAAGAAGGCATAGAGGGTGAAGAAGTCATATCTCTTATTAAGGAACTAAATTTTCACTCGATTATTCAAGGTAATGCGCATGGGTTAAATACTATTTTAGAGCCTCTGGGTTCTAGGCTATCTACTAATATGGTCAAGAAAATTCTTCTACTACGAACCTTGATACACAAGCCGAAAATGCTCTTTATGGACGAACCATTCATAGGACTTTTCGATGGGGAGAAGAAGGCACTTTTGGACTACTTGGATAAGATTAAAAAATCTACAACGATAGTCATTATCGCAAACGATAAAGAAGTTATCCAGCGAAGCGATATGGTTCTTCATTTAGAAAATGGTAATGCAAGTATTCGATAGCGATGAGAGACTATAAAGAAAGATCATACAGCCACATATACAGCGAGAAGCGCGTTATGCGTTTTAGCTATTGGTTAAAGGGAAGTATTCTTGCCTTCATAGTTTTTCTATTTCTACCTTGGACTCAGAATATTCAGAGCAATGGTTTGGTGACGACCAGACTGCAAGAAAATCGTCCTCAGAATATTCAAACTCAGATAGGAGGTCGCATAGCACAATGGAAAGTGAAGGAGGGAGATTTTGTGCGCAAAGGAGATACGATATTAGTTTTGACAGAGGTGAAAGACAATTATCTCGACCCAAAACTAGTAGAGCGCACACGCGAACAGGCGAGTGCCAAGCGAGCGAGTATCGATTATTATAAAGGCAAAGCCAATGCGACTCAATACCAAATAGAAGCTATAGAGCGTGGTCGGAGTTTAAAAATTCAACAATTAAAAAACTATCGTATTCAGTTACAAAGTAAACTCAAAGCGGAACAAGCCGAATTGGTGGCCGCCACCAATGATTATAATCTAGCGCTAGACCAGCGTGACCGTCAGCGCAAGATGTTTCAGGAGGGTCTCGTATCACAGACTCAGCTGCAGCAGCGCGAGGTATCCTTTCAAAATGCCTTGGCTAAAAAGACTATTGTAGAAAATAAAATAGCCCAGACGCAGCAAGAAATCATCAACAATCAAGTAGAGCAGAATAGTACCGAACAAGAATACATGGAAAAAAAGCAAAAAGCGGAGGGTGATCGTTTGTCGTCATTGAGCGATGCCAATACTTCTCTGGCCGAGGCAGCCAAGCTGGAAAATCAAGTATCTAACTATGAAGTGCGCAGCGAACAGTATATCGTAAAAGCACCACAAGACGGACAGGTAGTGCAGGTAGCTCGTTCTGGTATCGGAGAAATCCTCAAGGAAGGTGAGGTCATAGGTCTCGTAGTGCCCGACAGAAATAGTGCTTATGCTGTAGAAGTATTTGTGCGTCCCGTAGATTTACCATTGATAGAAAAAGGACAGAAAGTTCGAATGATTTTTGATGGATTTCCTACCATCGTATTTACAGGATGGCCCAAAGGTAGTTATGGTACTTTTGGTGGTGAAATCGTTGCATTTGAAAATACAATTAGTGACAACGGGATGTTTAGAGTCTTGGTCGTGGAGGATAAAAAGGATGACCCATGGCCAAAACAAATCAAGGTGGGTTCGGGAGCTAAAAGTATAGTCCTGCTCAAGGAAGTTCCGATTTGGTATGAAGTATGGCGAAATATCAATGGCTTCCCACCTGATTATTACAAGATGAATAATAAAACACCAACGAAGGTTGAAAAATAAAAATCTTTTTTGTGTCGTTGCCTTATGGATTACCTGCCTTAGTTTACTGAGTCAAGAAAAAGCAACTAGTTTAAATCGCTTATCTCCAGATCAGGTTTTAACGATTATGCGAAAATTTCATCCTGTCATACGGCAAGCGAATATTCAAGTGGAAATCTCGGAAAATGACATTTTAGGAAGTCGTGGTAGTTTCGACCCAACTCTTTCGGGAAAAATGGGCGAGAAGAATCTCAAAAAAGAAGATTATTATCAGACCAAAGAATTGGGGATAGAAATACCTACATGGTATGGAATCGATTTTGAAGCTGGTATAGCCAATATGACGGGTCAGCGATTGGACAATGCAATCACTACCGGTAATTCGACTTTTGTAGGAGTGAATATTCCGCTACTGAAAAATCTCATCTATGATAAGAGAAGAGGCTATCTCGAGCAAGCAAAAATTATGAATAGACTATCCATACATGAGCAACGAAAGATGGTTAATGATGTGATGCTCGATGCTATGAAAGCTTATTGGGATTGGGTGCAGGCTTATGAGACCTTTAAAATTATGGACGAGCTCGTAGATAACAACCTGGCTCGATTGAAATTTGTACAACAAAGTATTGCCTATGGAGAGCGACCATCGATAGATTCGGTAGAAGCTAAAACACAACTTCTGAGTTTCCAGATAGAAAAAGAAAATCGATGGACCGATTTTTTAAACGCGGGTAACGAACTCTCTATCTATTTATGGAAAGAAAATGAAACGCCCTATAGCCTTCCACCTACAGTGATTCCAAATGAAAATTGGGATAAAAAGTTTCGATCGGCACAGCCCAATCTCAGCTATGAAGCCCTCATGAACGAAGGATCGTCTAATCACCCAGAGATAAAAATGTATGAAGAACAATTGAATTTCTACCGGGTTCAACGGCGAATGTATTTTCAGGATTTATTGCCAAAGTTAGATTTGAATTATAGAATGCTGAGCAATACAGGTCCTCAAAATTTTTCTGTCAATGAAGTACGACCTTTCACTGAAAACTATCAATACAGCCTCAAACTCGACATTCCGCTTCGCTTATCAGAAGGACGTGCCAACTATAAGTCAGCGAAATTGAAAATCAACTATGGTGAGTTGGCATTACAACAAAAAGTACAGAGCGTATCTCTGAAGATAAAAACCTATTTTAACAGTTATCTCAATTATGAAAAATTGAATCGACTACAATACGAAAACTATGAGAATTATTCGACTATGGTGAAAGCAGAAGAGACCAGATTTAAAAATGGAGAAAGCAACCTCTTCACCATCAATGCCCGCGAAATAAAAGCGCTCGAAGCACTCGAGAAAATGATTGAACTCAAGACCAAATACTTCAAATCTATCTATGAAGTGAAGTGGAGTGCGGGGGTTTTGAAGTAGTTAGTTGTCTGTGATTTTTTTTCAAAGAAAAGAAATTTCTCTAAATTTGCTTATACAAAATTTATAATCCCTTGAAAAGAAAGTTAATCATATTATTAGCATTTATAGTTAATATTAGTTTGTATTCTCAGCAATTCGGACTCGTGCCCAAGCCTTTTTCTACTAAGGTTATGGGACAGAAATTTACCATAAAGGGCACTCAATTTGTCGGCCATTGCCCTGATAGTTTTTTCAATATTCAGTATGTAAAAAAAATGATGAAATCAAATGATACGTCTACTAAGTTTACTAGAATAGACCTAGAGATAGATACAGCAGACGCGATAAGGGATAATTATAAAATGCGCCTTTTTAAAAATGACATCACGATAAAAGCTGGTAAAGTAGGAGCATTCTACGCACTTCAAGCTTTGAAAAAAATGGATGAGAATAAGACTTTGGCTGAAGGCGAAATTATGTCAGGAACGAGAGCTAAGTATCGAGGAATGCACTTAGATGTTTGTAGGCATTTTTTTACAGTAGAAGAGGTGAAAAAATATATCGACATGATGGCGCGTTATCAGTTTAATTACTTTCATTGGCATTTGACCGAAGATCAAGGGTGGCGAATTGAAATAAAAAAATACCCCAAACTCACAGAAATAGGCAGTAAGCGTAGTGGCACCTTGATAGGTCGCCAGACCAGTCCAGAAGGGGATGGAAATTATGACAATATTACCGTCAATGGGTATTATACTCAAGCACAAATCAAAGAGATTGTGGCTTATGCAAAGGAGAAATTTATAACAGTAGTGCCCGAGATAGATATGCCTGGTCACATGTTGGCGGCTATAGCATCCTATCCTCATCTGAGCTGCACTGGAAAACCTGTGGAGGTAGGAAAGCGATGGGGTGTATATGACGAAGTATTATGTCCATGTCAGGAATCTACTTATAAATTTGTAGAGGATGTGTTAGATGAAGTGATAGCTCTGTTTCCCTCTGAATATATACACATAGGTGGAGATGAAGTCGTCAAGACTACATGGAAGAATTCTCCTCAGTGTAAAACATTTATGAGAGACAATAAAATTCATGATGTAGAAGAGCTACAAAGTTATTTTATAAAAAGGGTGGAAAAGTATGTCAATAGTAAGGGCCGCAAAATCATAGGATGGGATGAAATCCTAGAAGGGGGATTAGCTCCTAATGCTACCGTGATGAGCTGGAGAGGAGAAGCGGGAGGTATAGCCGCAGCCAAGGCAAAACATAATGCCATTATGACACCTGGCAAGCCCTTGTACTTTGACCATGGATACAGTAAATCTAAAGATGAGCCCATCAATATTGGTGGAAAAAATACATTAGCTGATGTCTATAATTATAAATATAGCCCATTTACTTATTACGATACGAATTATAGATATATTTTAGGTGCACAAGGTAATGTATGGACAGAGTATATGAAGAATTGGCAGAAAGTTGAGTACATGGTCTATCCTCGTATGCAGGCTCTTAGTGAAATATTCTGGATACCGGATGATTCAAAAAATTTATATGAGTTTTATGAGCGATTGGGATTAGAATTAGAATGGATGGATAAGCAAGGTATAAACTATCGAATCCCGGAACCCATAGGATATAAAGATACCTTAGAAGTTAATCAAACGGTGGAGCTCAATCTTTGGCCAATTTGCAAGAAGCACACGGTTTATGCATACTTGGATGACAAACCTTTGAATATGTCAAATTTTATTACTACGATAGAACCTTCAAATAAGCCTCGCACTATTGTGGTAAGTGTGAGTAATGAAAATAGAACAAGTCTACCTTATACCATGTTTATTCCTGCTAAAAAATAAATTTCAATTCTTTCTATTTAAGTTAACTTCGATAAAAACTAATTTTATGAATGAATTGAAAAATAAACAACAAGTTCATAATGACGAGGATGCTCAAACGAAATCCAGAGTTGCAAATGGTTGGAGATTGATGGCTCTGGGCGGTTTTATTGGCTTTCTCGGCGGTGTATTTACAATGCTTGATTTTATTCCAGAAATGCGTGATTTATTATTGTATGGTCTAACTTCTATAGGGGTGACTGTTGCCTTTTATGGAACCTATCTCGTATTAGAAAGATAAATCATCTCTTTTCAGGAAGAATAAATATAGATTCTTCCACTATCATTGGTTCTATTTTTGATACAGCCATTATCCAGTTTCCCAGCAGGCTTTGCTGATGGATAATCATAGGAAAAGCCTTAGCTATTGCTGTCATATCTGACAGATAATTGTATTTGTGATTTTTCCAGAAACTAGGATTAGTTTTAAGCGCCATTGGGGAATAGAAAAAAGTTTTGGTATCCCATTTTGTATGAATTTCTTGAGCTACTAATTCATAACCCAATAGTTTCTTGGTTAAACTAGATTTGACTATTTTCTCTATTTTCTCTTCAACAAAGCTGGATGGCGTTATATAAAAAGAATCTTCTATTCTTTTAGACACTATAGTGAGGAGTTGATTTTTTGGGTTATAGTATTCTATTTTATCGGCATACTCCCAGCGATATTGATTTCCTTTGATATACAGCACAACTATAGACTTGCCCGCATTAGGCATATCCCTATAAAAATCTTCATCAGAGATAAGTGCTTTATTAGGATTGAGAATTTGATGAATATAGGTTACTTTCCCTTCAAAAAGTCCTGAAGTACTAGTTGAGTCTTGAGATTGTAATTGTGATTGCAGAATCGTCAATAAGAATAGAACGAGCAGTTTTAAACGTTGCATTTTTAGATTTTCTGATTGGACAGGTTTTTAAGCTAAAAAGTTAAACCATTAAAAAATTATTCACTTCCTATTTGTAATTGATAAATACCATAGGTTTTATACTTCTCGCCATTGACTACTTGCACACCCTTGTTCATACCTTCATTCGATTCAAGAATCCAGCTGGCTTCGGCATGTTTGATATTGAGCTGCATGCCATTTTTTATAATTTCATAATACAATACAGCATCGAGTCCCTTACCTCTGTATTCAGGGAGTATTCCTAAGAGTAAAACTCGAAGCCAATCCATTTTTCCTTTGTTGAATATCAGTTTGAGAAAATTGAATGGAAAAAGATTGCCGTTAAAGTCTTTGGTGATTTGATTGATGTCTCGCATAGCTAAGGCAAAAGCTATAACCTCTCCCTTTTCGTTGACGATCATAGGTGCTAGGCTAGGGTCGAGAATGAGTTTGAGTTCACTTGCCATCAGGTCGAGTTCTGGATCAGTCATGGGTACAAAACCCCAATTATTTTCCCAAGCTTTGTTGTAAATTTTTTTGATATTCTCAATTTCGACATTGAGCTTCTTAGGGTCAATAAAGCGAAGCGTGCATTTCGAGCGAGTGAGTGCTATATCTTTTACTCGCATAAATTTTTCATTTTTCAATACATCTTCTTCTTCAAATTTATAGGCAAACATGCGCATCTCCAATTTCATACCAAATTTCTCAAGAAGCTCGATATAATATGGAGGATTGTAGGTCATCATAATTTTTGGTGCATCATCAAAACCATCAATTAGCAATCCCGCTTCGTAGTTGGTAGAGGGATTGACAGGTCCATGGAGAAAGCTATTACCAGCTTGTATGTGATATTCTTTTACTTTATCAAATAAGGCATTCGCTACATTTTGGTCGTTAATACATTCAAAAAAACCAAAGAAGCCTATTTTACTTCCATGAAATTCATTGTACTTGTGATTGTCTATAGCAGCAATTCGCCCCACGGCTTTTCCATTCTGATATGCCATAAATGCTTGAATACTCCCTATTTTATAAAAAGGATGTTTTTTGACATTAAGTCTTTGATTGACATCCATACGGAGTGGTGCTACCCAATGCGGATAATCCTTGTATATTTGATAATCAAAATCGACAAAGGATTTTTTCTGACTTGAATTTGTTAAATCTATCTGTTTTATTTCTATCATATTAAAAGTGTCTTAGTTACAAATATAATCAAAATGTTATCCAACTGGCATTTTAACTATTTGAGGCAAAATAGCAATTTCTTTCGGCATAGGTATTTCTTCACCGTCCGCTTCACAATGCAAGGAGCTACTATCCAATATTGTGATGGTTTGCGCGCGTAAGGTAAGGGATGAAATGTAATTCAAATAACTACCATCTTTCAAGGTATGCATATAGCGCAGTAATTTCCACAAGCTTATTTTGCGAATGATATTTACCTCAAAAAAGCCATCATCTGTGATGGCCTCTGGGCATAGCTTCATTCCATTGCCTGCATATTTACCATTACCTACCGAGAGTTGGAAACAATCATAAATTTGTTCCTTGCCGTCTATAATCAAATGTATCATGTCCGATTGATAGCTAAAAAACGTATCAACCAATGCCAAATAATAACTAATTCCGCCAAGCCACTTGTAGCGATTCAACTTTTTAACCACTGCTGCACTGAAGCCTATACCTAGCATATTGATAAAATATTTTGTGTAGGCATCAAAGTTTAACTGACCTATGTCGATAGCTTTATAGCTTGATTTTAAGAGTGTGTCTAGAATTTCTCGCTTCGACTGAAAGTTAAAATTTCGGATATAATCATTGCCTGTGCCCTTGGGCAATACCGCTATTTTTATTTGTGAAATATCTGGCGCATGACGAAATAATTGATTCACTAAGTGGTGTAAACTTCCATCGCCACCAATAGTTACAAACTCTGTGATATGATTTTGTAGACCAAGTCTTACTACTTTTTCTAAATTTTGTAGGGAATTGGTTTTATAAAATGCTATTTCAATTTCATTTTCTTCTAATTTGTCGAAAACAAAAGCATCAAATTTGCTTTGGTCACTATGGTTTTTAGAAGCCAAATTGGCTATGAGCGCAATTTTACGAGTAGTCAAAACAGCTAATTGAACTCTATCAGCAATTGATTTTTTTCAACCGCTATTCCTTTGGCTGGGTGTATCTTTTTGATAGTTCCTTCACCAGTAGATTTGATGACATTTTCCATCTTCATAGCCTCGAGAATGAGCAGCTTATCGCCTGCTTGCACGCTATCACCTTCTTTCACGAACCAATCTACGACTAGACCCGGCATAGGCGCTTTTAATACGGTTAGTTTATTGGCAGAGCTGGTATCTATTCCCATTTTTTCCAGGAGTAAATCCATTTTGCTAGCATATTTAACTTGTGTAGCTATGCCATCTATCGTCAAGCTTATCGTGCGTGATTCTCTATCGATTTTAGATATCGATATTTCATGGCTCTTGTGATTGTGTAGTACACTATAGATTTGAGATTGTACTTCTTTTATGTCTAGATCATCTTTAAACTGAGCTATTTGCTCGTCAGAGAAAATCTTGGCTTCCTGCTGGGCTACTTGTATTTTTATCATAATTTATATATAGAAGAGTAAAAATAGTCAAATAGGCACAAATTAGGTGATTAGTTTGGATTTGCTATTATCTCAATCAATCATTAGAAACCACAACATGGCGACAATATGATTTAGTTGTGGGGTATGCTTTAAGCTCACTTTAATGTAAAATTAGGTGCAAATTTAGCCAAAAATGAGCTGTATTTGATATATTTGTGAGCTTCAAAATCTTAAAATGGAAGAAAGAGAACAAAAAATCATAGATATTGTTGAGCGAGCTGGTTCAAGTTCTTCGCAATTCATTTATGAACAAATCAAAATAGAATGCAGTTATGCAACTCTAAAAAGAGATTTGGCAAAACTTGTCAAAGAAAATTACATTTCAGTTACAGGGCGTGGCAAGGCTACTAAATATTCTCTATCACCGTTGTATTCCTTGCTGTCACCAATTGATGTAAACTCTTACTTTGCACTCGATGTGGACGAACGAAAAATAAAAAAGCATTTTAATTTTGGTGTAATAAGAGAGGTAATTTCTAGTTATTGTATTTTTAATAATGAAGAGTTGGAAAAATTAGCCAATTTGGAGGAAAAATTTAAAACTAATATTAAAGAGCTAACCACTTCAGAGTACAAAAAGGAATTTGAGAGATTGGCAATAGACCTAAGTTGGAAATCCTCTCAAATAGAAGGGAATACCTACTCTTTACTTGAAACAGAAAGACTTCTAATAGATAAGCAAACGGCAGCCGGTAAGACAAAAGAAGAGGCAATAATGCTCTTAAATCATAAGGATGCACTTGATTTCTTGCTGGAACAGCCCAACTATCTTGAAATTCTATCAATATCTAAGGTCGAAGATATACATCATATTTTGACGAAAGAGTTATCTATAGACCGAAACATTCGTAATAAACGAGTAGGTATATCTGGCACGAATTACAAGCCCTTGGACAATTTATTTCAAATTAAGGAAGCTCTAGATTTATCTTTTTGTGTTATAAATGGCAAAAATAATGTTTATGAAAAAGCCCTTTTAGCACTTGTATTAATTTCTTATATACAGCCTTTTATGGATGGAAATAAGCGGACAGCTAGAATAGTGAGTAATGCAATATTAATCAATGGAAAATATTGTCCAATGTCATATAGGACTGTGGATTCACTAGAATATAAAAAAGCAATGCTTCTTTTTTATGAGCAAAATAATCTATCTGCTATGAAGCAAATTTTTATTGATCAATATGAATTTGCAGTAAACTCATATTTTTAAAACCTTTATCTATGAGACTTTGATTGAATTTATTGGATAATTGACTTAAATAATAGAAACATTCGGGTCGTATTCAAATTTCAACGTCATTTATTCCTTTTCCCTTACCTTTGTTCTTTGATGAAATATATTGTCAAAAATGTCTTGATATTAGACAAAGGTTCCCCTTTTTACCAGAAGAAGTTAGATATTGAGATTGACAGAGGTCGTATCGTCCGAGCGGAGAAAAATCTAAATGCAGATAAAGGATATCAACTCATCGAAGGAAAGAAACTCGTACTTTCTCCTGCTTTTGTGGATATCAATGCGAGTTCTGGCGAGCCTTTTCGATTAGAATCGGAAACTTTGGATAGCTTTATAGAAACTGCGGTTCATGGAGGTTTTGGATTTGTGGCTCATATGCCTGGAGAGGGCAAATATACTCAGAGCAAATCAGATATTTCATTTCTAAAATCAAAAAATGCAGATAGCCTTTGTCAAGTATTGCCTATAGGCAACGTGACTAAAGCAGAAAATGAAACAGTCATATCATCAATGATGGATATGAAACAAGCAGGCGCAGTAGCTTTCTCAGATGGAAATGAGTCAACGCCTAGCCTTGGTGTATTGAAAAATGCTATGCTTTATTGCCAAGGATTTGGAGGCAAACTCATAATACACCCTGAGAAAAAGGTGTTGTCAAAAAAGGGTCAAGTAAATCAGGGATTGATGTCCCTCATGCTAGGCTATAAAGGCATTCCTAAGGAAGCAGAGTTTATGGCTGTAGCCGAGATTATTCAATTGGCACAATATACCGATGCCGAAATTTTAATTCTCAATGTGACAACTCCTGAAAGTTTGAAACTTATTACCGTTGCTAATAAAGAGAAGAAGCAGTTTTACACTACGATTTCTAGTACACATTTAGCTTTTAATGAGAGTTCGCTGAAAGACTATGATACCAATTTTAAACTAAATCCACCCTTGCGCTCTGCGAAAGACCAAAAAGCAATGCTGAAAGCAGCTATAGATGGCAAGATAGATATTATTTACTCACAGCATACACCGTGCACAGCAGAAGAAAAGGTACTAGAATTTGACTTGGCCTCTTATGGAGTTGTCAATCTTCAAACTTCTGTTTTGTCATGTCTGGAGTCTTTTGGAGAAGAGCATATCGAACGCTGCATAGAACTTATGTCCACCAATCCGGCACGCTATTTAGATATCGAACTACCTAAATTCGATGTAGGAGTAAATGGGTCATTCACGATACTAGATTTAAATTCAACTTATGAATTTAACACAAAATACAATAAGTCAAAAAGCAATAACTCATCAATGTTCGGCAAGAAATTTTCTTCTAAAGTCGTAGGATTAATTTCAAATGGCAGACAACAATTTTTCAATTAAATTATAGCATAATCCTAATAAGACATAAATGAAACCCTCTCTCATTGTAGGTATAGTTTTTGGGTTATTAACTGTTGGTATTAATATTGCCTTGGTTATGCCCTTGCCGGAAAAAACTCCTGGAATCATTTTAATATCGGGGCTATTGTTTTTCAATTCTATGTTTGCTGTTTTATTTACTAAGAGAGCTAATGGGTATTCTATTAGCTGGTCAGAAGGCTTCAAAGCTTCCATACAGGCTGGTATGATGCAGGGAATATTTTATTATATATCTGTGTTATTGATTCAGCTATACATAAAGCCTGGGTTTTTTCCTGAGTTAAATAACTGGAAACACTATTTATTATATTTTAATATCTATATCATAGCCTTTTCTGTTTTTAGTGCTATCTTTGGTGTGATAACGAGTGGCTTATTTCATAATAAAAAATAATGGATTTATCAGTAGTCATACCTTTATATAACGAAGACGAAAGTTTACCGGAATTAATTTCTTGGATAAAGTCTGTTGCAGATAAAATGAGTATTCAATACGAAGCAATACTCGTGGATGACGGTAGCAAGGATAATTCATGGGAAGTCATAGAAAAATTATCTGCTGAATACGGTTTCGTGCGAGGCATCAAATTTCAGAGAAATTATGGGAAAAGTGCAGCCCTGCATCAAGGATTTGCGGCAGCTAAAGGAAAGGTAGTTATCACGATGGATGCCGACTTACAAGATAGTCCTGATGAAATTCCGGAATTGTATCGTATGATAACGGAAGATAAATTGGATTTAGTGAGTGGTTGGAAACAAAAAAGACATGACCCGCTATCTAAAACTATTCCTACAAAGTTATATAACTGGGCAGCAAGGAAGATGAGTGGAGTTTATTTGCATGATTTTAATTGTGGATTGAAGGCCTATAATAGCAAGGTGATAAAGTCTATAGAGGTCTATGGTGAAATGCATCGCTATATTCCCATTATGGCTAAGCGTGCTGGGTTTGTCAAAATCAAAGAAAAAGTAGTACAACATCAAGCACGCAAGTATGGGGTTACTAAGTTTGGTTTGGAACGATTCATCTTTGGATTTCTTGATTTGATGTCTATTACGTTTGTTTCTAGATTTTCAAAAAGTCCAATGCATTTTTTTGGCACCATTGGTGTACTTATGTTTTTCATTGGATTACTTATGGCTGGATATCTTGGTTTCGAGAAATATTTGGCATTAGCCAATGGCCATACAGCTCCCTTGGTAACCAATAGCCCATTTTTTTACTTTGCTTTGACATTGATGATTATAGGCTCGCAGATGTTTTTAGCGGGATTTTTAGGAGAGTTAGTTTCGAGGTCTTCGGCAGATAGAAATCATTATTTAATAGAAAAAACAATTTAGGATTGAGTTCTTTGAATGCTGTCCGCTGTCTAGTTACTGCAGGACCTACCTATGAAGCTATTGACCCTGTGCGGTTTATTGGAAATAGATCCAGTGGTAAAATGGGAATAGCGATAGCCGAAGAGTTAGCGATAAGAGGAGCGGATGTCATATTAGTACTTGGACCATCTACTATCCCGGTTTCGGAAAAGGTTCGAAAAATCGTGCGAGTGGAATCGAGTGACGAAATGTATAAAGCAGTGCACAATGAATGGACGAATTGCACTATTGGGATTTTCGCTGCAGCGGTGGCTGATTATAAACCTAAAGAAGTATCTGAACATAAAATAAAAAAGAATACTAGTGAATTGACGTTAGAATTGGTTAAAACCAAAGATATTCTTCATTCGATAGGACAGATTAAAGAAGTAAATCAATTTTTAGTAGGTTTTGCATTAGAAACCAATGACGAAATAGAAAATGCAAAAAAGAAGATTGTAAAAAAGAACCTAGACCTCATTGTATTAAACACTTTGAATGATAAAGGTGCGGGCTTTCAACATGATACGAATAAAATTACCTGTATTGACAAAGAAAATAAAATCACTAGTTTTGAGTTAAAAAGCAAACAAGAGGTTGCAGTGGATATTGTAAATTATTTAGAAGCGAAGTTATAGTTAGCCATGAAATTTTTCATAAGTTGTATTCTTTCACTATGTAGCCTGAGTAGCATTGCTCAAGAATTAAACTGCAGGGTACAGGTTATCTTGAATGCGAATACAACCTCGATAAACAAAGCTGTATTTACCAATATGGAAAAAAGTATTTCAGAGTTTATGAATCTTCGTAAATGGACAGATGAAAACTATGCAGCACATCAGAAAATAAGTTGCTATTTGACCATCAATATCACAGATGCCGGCAAGGAGAATGCTTTTACTGCCGAATTCACTATTCAGTCAGAGCGGCCAGTTTTTAACAGTACCTATACCTCACCGCTGCTCAGGCATAAAGATCCTGCTATACCTTTTGAATATATCGAAAATCAACCTATAGATTATGCTGACAATAATTTTATTAGCAATCTTTCGGCAACATTAGCATTTTATGCCTATTATATTATAGCTACAGAGAATGAGACTTTTTCAAATAAGGGGGGTCAAGCCTTGCTAGAAAAATGTAATAATATCTGCAACATGGTGCCTGCTAACTTGAACGTGGCAGGCACACCCGCTAAAGGCTGGCAAGCGAGCCAGGCTATGGATATATCGGGGCAGCAGACACGTGTAGGCATTATTCTCGCTATGATAGGAAACTCTAATGATAAATTTCGCAATGCGGTATACAAATATCATATAGATGGTATAGATTTGCTGGAGAGCAATGCCAAACAAGCCTTAGACAATATAGAATTAAGTCTAAAAGATATCTACGACCTTCCTTCGAAACACTATATCCATAAACATTTTGTTTTAACCAAAGCCGATGAAATCGCCAATCTTTTCGCTAAAGAATCTGTGATTCGTAAGAAAAAAATAGCCGAAATGGTCTCCGGAATCGAGCCTAATATTAGCGGTAAAATCAATCAGGGTTTAGGGTTATAATGTTATATAACTTGTCTGAATTTCAGACATATTCCTTTAAATATTCGTAAACTTGCAGGTTAAACGGGCAAGAGGCTTGTAAGGCTGTGTCTATGTCAAGAATGAAAGGGCTACTTTTTTTCATTTTAACTTTCAATCTTTGGATTGTTAATGGGCAGACGTTATCCGTTGCCTATCAGCCAACGTCTCTAGGCACCTGTCTGAATGTTGACACCATTGTAGTAAATGTTACCAACTCGACTCTGGCAACACTGACCAATGTTAAACTTGTTCCCTCACTCAATGGATTTAATTACACTGGCTTGGTATCTACGGGTGGAGTGACTATAACCAATAGCAGTCATGCGAATCCAGAATTTACAATAGCTAGCATAGCGCCTGGTAATACCGTCAAAATAAAATACTTTATTCAACCAGGCTGTTTTTCAACATCTACAGCTATTTCTAATGTTCTTAGAAGTAGCACCAATGCTTTACTTGCAACTATCAATACAAGCATTATAAATGTAGTATTCCCTGCGGTTACTTTAACAGGAATATCTAACACATCTATCGCTAATCAGACTCCTGCAGGCTTTTTGCAAAACTTAACTACAGAAAAAAATGTGGTTAGAGGGTTTAATCTACAATCTACAAACTCAGTAGTGGGTCTAACGACTATAAAGGTTAGTGTCATCAACTCAAATAAACATTACAAACTTATAGGATTGAATCGAGGAACCTATACTCAGTCTAGTAATAACGATACATTTACATATACCTTCAGGGGATCTGATTTTACAGCAGTTGGTGATGGAGATACGATTCTGGAGTTTGGAGAAAACTTTAATTTTTATGATACCATGAAAGTGATAAGTTGTAATACCTCACTTCCTTCCAATTTAGGCTTAAAGTATTATGCGACTTATAGTTGTTTTGTTCCTTCGAATCAATTTTGCGCCAAAAGTACGGATCTTAACGCTATTGGCGAGGCGAAGGTTGTTAGTTATGCCTTAACTGTTTTGAATTTTTATTCTGGGAATGGTTTTAGCAATTTACTGGGAAGCAATAATAGATTCAGTTTCTGCAAACCTTTTGAAGTGAGGACTACCTATAAAAATACATCTAATGGTGGGGGCATTTCTGGTGTAGGGACATTATATGATTTAGATATTTTCCAATCATCAACAGTTTGGCCATTTGCAGCTACTAATGCCCTTAATGGCTTCACAAAAAACAATGATGGTACATTTCAGTATGAAATAGATTCCATAAAAATCAATGGAGTTAAAGTTTCTTTAAAGGATACCTTCAGCAATTCCAGTGGAACTATTTTTCATCCAGATACAGTAAATTACGGTAAGGTAAAAAAAGTAATTAAACTGACACCAACTACCTATACTGCTTCTACTGCCAATGGTCTTAAAGATTTGGATGGCGATGGAGAGGTTGATGATCTCGCTGAAGGTGATACTGTGCAGGTACAAGTTTTTTATAGAATGAATGGAAGAAAATACAGCTCTTTTACTAATTCTGAAAATTGGGAGTTAGATGAAAATAGACCAGTATTTGATTATCAACAAACGCATACATCTATTTATTATAGAAATATGTGCAAACAAAATGTATTGCCACGGACTCAATATAATTTCCTTTACAATTATCAGCACTTTAATTCTTTTGAAGTGGGTGGAGTTGAGGATTTTTATAGCGGCGGAGCTCAGCATACAATGTTTGTAAAGTTTTGGAATCAATTTAGTTTGCCCTATGGTTTTGCTGATACTCAAAAAATAATTATAAAAACGATACTTCCTCCTGGACTAAATTATGTTCCTGGTTCGGTTGGGAAAATGCATACACAAACACCAACGATTTCACAAATTAATAATCCTGGTGGCCATTGGTTGAATGCTGCACAGCAGGTAGAAATTGATGGAGTAGGAGATTATGATACTGTGTTATTTGTCTTTAATAATAGTACGTCAGAAAACAACACACTGCATACTTTACCTTTTAAGGTAACAATGGATTGCGCTACCTTATCTAATCCTTGTGCTGATGCCTATTCTACTATACCGTTGGTGCAGGACTCAATAAGGTCTTTATTTTACCTACAATGGAAGTCTTCCGGAGCTAATTGTTATGATGAGTTTTTGATGAAAGACGCTACACCAATTCGCAAACATTGTCCAGGAAGTAAAAAAGGTTTTAATATTAGGGACTTTCAAGTAAAAAGACAAACTATTGGTTTTTTACCAGATTATAGAAGGGTGAAAATATCTAGTATTCATCCATTTATAGATAGTATAGACTATGGACAAACTATCCCATATGATACTGTAAAATACACCATGCGGGGATATGTGCAGGATACTGCCTATAATTCCGGTCTTGCTTATTTGCATTTTAAAAATTTATATGACAATTTAGATACCATCAATCTTTTATCCAATTCCACCATTAAGATTTTCGACGTGAGCTCTGGTTCCAATTATACTTTTTTGATAAGAAATGCAAACTATGTAAGACCTTCAACAGGCAACGGAGACATAGTTATAAATTTGGGTGCATTTGTAGATAGCGTGCGAGCTGCAGGAAACACTAATTTTATGTTAGGGGGTTCAGTAGGTTCAAGTGCTTATCAACCAGATTCTTTTATCTTGGACTTAAATGGTGTGCTTACTCATAATACCCAAAAAGAACCTTATCTCAATACGCAGCGAGAGTTAAATCCATTAGGCGAATTGAAATCAGTTTCTACTCAAGTAAATCTTGACTGTGATATCTGGGGAAGACCATTAAAAGTTGTACAGCTATACCATGGGATACCAACAATAGATTATACTCCAAATGCCTCATTAGTAAGCGCTTGTGACCTTACAGGCTTGCATCTTTTTCGATGGTATTATTGGCAATTACCTACGCCAGACTATTTTCCATATGAGACTAGATTTTCGAATAGACTGATGGATACTATGAGTTTTATCTATAATCCTATTTATGTGGATTCAATTATAGGTCCTTATGTCAATTCATTCGTTTCATTCAATAGAAATCCTGCAGGTTTATCTAACTTTATAGATTCTAATTATTTTGCGAGAAATATAGGATTTGCTCAAACAAGTTTGCCTCAAAATCAGCGATTGATAGAAAGGTATACTAATCGTGTAGTATTTAGAATGGATAGCATATATCCAAAATTTACACCAACGTTTACTTCTGATGATTATCATCATTTTAATATTGGCTTGTATTTTCGTCCTACGTGTGCTTTGCCTTTAAATATACCTTATCAATCGAATAATAATACTGTAGGCTCATTCATGCCAAATTTGATTAGAGCAAGAGGTATATATTGGCATAATAGACAAATGCCAAGACTTTTTGATAGCACTTTAATAGCAGGTGGAGTTATCGGTACTTGGAATTCATATTCTGCAGCTGCTTCTAGTCCAAATCATAGTCTATCCGTCAATCCATCGAGTGCAAATATAGCACAGAAGGATACTGTAGAATGGACGGTAACTATAGGTAATGGCAGCACTACTGCTATGCCTCTCACTTGGTTAGATTTCAGGGCGAAAACGACTGCAGTAGTTAGAGTATTAGATTTAGCAACGAATTTAGATATTCCAATTTTGACATATTCTGTAGGTGTAAACGAACATAAATGGGCAAAAATTGGCAACCTTCCAGCAAATTCTTCTAGGCAATTTAAAATTTTCGCTAAAGTAAATGGTTGCAATAATGATACTATAGCTTTGCGAGAAGGATATAATTGTGCCAATTATCCTGTCAATCCGGAATTAGGTTATTTGACAGCTCCTAATAATTATTCATGCAATTTGCGAGAAAATTTTGCGTTGTTGCCGATTCAAGTAGTTCAAGGTCATATCCAACTAGATGGACATAGCTTAAAACCAACGAGTGGCAATTTCAATATTTGTGATACCATAGAGGTTGAGTATATATTATCTAATTTAGGAGATGTAAATTTAAGTGCGATTAATTTAATCGCAGAGATTCCTTTATTCAGCACCCTAAATTTAATAGCAGATTCATCAATGATTCGTTGGCCTTTGGCGGCTCCATATCAAAAATTGAATGTCACGCCTACGGTCGTTAGTAATAGTTATCATTTTAATTTAAGTTCAAAATTTAAAAACGGAGTTTTGTTAAATAGAAATTTTGCAGGAGATAGCAGCAAGGCTATGTTCAAAATGAAATTCTTGACGAACTGTCCATTTAGAACTGGAGCACAAATTTTATTTAAAGTAGAAGCTCTTCAAGCGTGTGGAACTATTGTTAAAGATTTAGGATTTGCTACGAATCAATTAAAAGTCAATGGGCTTCCTGCTGCACCTACTAATACCATGTTGCTTTTAGAACAAGGAGTAAAGGGATTTAATGTTTGCATTGATTCTGGCTATGTCGAATTTAAAATAAAACACACCAGTGGATCAAAATCTAATCGCAACCAATACATTCAGATTGAATTACCTAGAACGATTCAATGCGATACGAATAATGTAATTATTCAAAATTCAAACAAGTTAGTTGATAGCATACCACAAGTATATATAAAGGGGTCAACCAGAATTGCTGAATGGCAAATGGATAGCACCCTTGTGTTTGGAGATTCTATTAAAATTAAAATGAGAATTCTACCTGACAAGAAGATTTCCTGTAACAAAAAGGAGCAAATAAGAATTTCAGTTTTCGAAAAATTTAGTCTTACAGCGTCTTGCAGCGCAGGCGGATTATGTGAAGTAGAAATGATTCAAGATTTTAAATTTGATACAATTGAACTCTTAGGACCAAGTATAGAATTATCTAATTTAGTAGTAAATTCTGTGGCTAATCCACCATTTGGAGAAACTGTTAACTACTCTTTCAATGTAAAGAATTATGGTAGAAAGACGAATAATGTAGTGTTAAGATTATTAGGAGGCATGGGACTTGCCGATAGCTTGACTACATTGCCGAGTTTCACTTTAGATTCTGCTATAACATTGACAAGGGCTGGTAGTTTGAGCCTTCCTTATGGTAAGGTTTGTTCACTTAAAGTTCTAGTGGATTCCTTATCATGTAGTTGTCAAAGTTTTACATCGATCGCTACGCCATATGGGTTAAAATCTATATTAAAAGATACTTTAACTTGTAGTGGAGAATCGATTATGATAGGAAGGGATTCTCTAAATGGCTATGGCTATCTGTGGTCAAATAGTTCTACGGATGCTAAAAGATTGGTAAAAATAAATAACACGAGTACCTCTTTAATGTTGCTCGATACCAATATTTTGACTATAAATAGAGGGGGCTGTTCGATTTATGATACATTTATCCAGCGTATACACCCAATGGTGACGGTCAATGCGGGATTAGATACCTCTCGCTACTTGTGTGCTGGTGACAGCGTTCAGATCGGCACAACTAGCCTAGCTGGTTATACCTACTCATGGTCTCCTACTTCTGGTCTCAATTTTTCCAATATCGCCCAGCCTATTGCCAAACCTGTGAATTCTACTACTTATTTTCTTACGGTTACGAACACTGCCAATGGCTGTAGAAATTATGATACAGTAACAGTTAATGCAATAAGTAGCAACCTAGTGGCTTTCTCAAGAGATTATCTACGAACATGCAGAGGAGCTACGAATAAAAATATAGGACTTGGTACATCCAATTTAGGTGGTGTAGCACCATTTAATTACAGCTGGACACCCAGTATTCTCCTGAATAATACTACCATCGCTAACCCGAGTCTAAATCCTAGTGCAGGTGGCGACTATACCTATATTTTTCGGGTAACAGATAGTAAGGGCTGCACTGCCAGTGATACAACGAAAGTCATTATTGATACCTTGCCTCCTTACGCTGCTGGAACAGATACTTCTCTATGCCAAGGAAATCAAGCATTTATTGGAAAAATAAGTCAATCAAAAATTAACTACACCTGGAATCCATCTACATATTTAAATTCTTCTACTATTTCCAGACCTTTATTTTCAGGTATTGTAGCTGGTATTAACCCCTATATACTTACCGTTACGGATAGCTCTGGAGAGTGCAGTTTGAATGATACTATCGTTGTTTCAGTTAATCCCATCAAAAGAGATACCTTAAATCAAGCCATATGTAAAGGACAAGTCTATAATTTTAAGAGTACAAACCTTCAAACATCTGGTATTTATTGGGATACTTTAATGACGGTGAAGGGTTGCGACAGTTTTATCATATTAAATCTCTTAGTCAAAGACACCACTTCCAGAATGATCTTCGATACGATATGTTCTAATCAAGTAAGACCATTCAATGGAATCAATCGCACGACGACAGGAATCTATAAGGACACCTTAATCAACGCACAAGGTTGTGATAGTTTCTTGTATTTAAATCTATTCGTTAAGCCAACGAGCAGTTACACCTTCAATGCGAGTATTTGCAACAACAATCCATATAGCTTCAATGGGCAAAATCTGACGACCGCAGGTACATATTTCGACACCCTCATAAACTCTCAAGGTTGCGATAGTTTCCTTACCCTCAATCTATCGGTGAGCAATACGACTAGCCATACACTT
>JAEUUY010000013.1 GCA_016787225.1 Chitinophagales bacterium | reverse complement strand
GTCCTCCCGAATTTTCAGCAAGATTTTAGTCCTTACTCGCGTAGAATACCGCAAAAGAATGCTTGGGGAATTTTAAGGATAGATTAATTTCAAAATGCCCTTCACCGATTTGCATCGGCGCTGTCCTTTTTAATTTGAAATATCCTTATGCCGATTGGATTATCTGCAATGGTCCAAATAGGGATCGACGTGCTATGGATCAAAATGCCACCCGCCGATTTGCATCGGCGCTGTCCTTTTTTATTTTACCATCCTTATGCCGACTGGATTATCTGCGATGGTCCAAATGGGGATCGACGTGCTGTGGATCGAAATGCCACACGCCGATTTGCATCGGCGCTGTCCTTTTTAATTTGAAACATCCTTATGCCACAGGCATAGGAGATTTCAAATTAAAAATGCCAGGTCGCTTTCGCTCCATGGCATTTGGATCTGAGTGATCCCGATTGGACTCGAACCAATGACCTACTGCTTAGAAGGCAGTTGCTCTATCCAGCTGAGCTACCAAGTCAAAAGAACATTGGGCGAAATCTCGACATTGATCGTCGAGACTGAACTACCAAGTCATTTTTTTGGAGGTGCAAATATAAGGCTTTCCAATTTAGCCTACTTATAATTTTTTTCATAAAAGGATAGATACTGTTCCCACCCTGAGGAAATATATAAAATATCTAAGTTTTCTGAAGATATATAATATTTCGTAGAACTATAAATAAGTTTCTGAACCAGAGCATCTTCTTGCATCATAGCATAGAATTCTATGGCATCCTGAACTGTTTTGAAATTCCCTATGGTTAGAAACTGCTGACCCGCAAGCTCTAAAATCTCAGTTTTATAAGCCTTTGATTTAAAGTTAGCCCTATGGTATACGTCTAACATATTTTTAGCAGTAGATGCCTTAATATCAGGATTTAGCTGGAATATTATAGCATGCTTGGCGTCGGGTTTGAAGTTATAATTTACTATTTGCAAACCATCATCCGTTTTCTTTGTATTTTCTGAAGCAATAGTTTCTTTAGAGGTACGCGGCTTGACATCTTCTATCTTCTTAGGTAAGTTAACCTCTTCCTTTTTTGTTGCTTGAACTTCCTTTTTCTCTTCTTCTAGTGACTGCCTTGGTTTGTCTTCGACACTTACACTTTCTTTTGACTTTTCAATGGATTGAGATAAGGATATATTTGGCTTAGTGACTTCCATATTTTCTACTAAAGTTTTGTTACTAACTGCACTTTCAAAAACTTCTGCAGGTTTTTCACTTTTTAGTTTTAAGTGCAAATCGAGATACTCTTTGGCTACCTTAGCTTCATCGGCATCCTTATGCTGGTTGATGATATCTTCTAAAGCCTTCACATAGTCATTGGAGTTATAGGTATAAGAGTAGATAAATGCCTTCAACAGTTTCACCTTTGGCACTAGTTTATGGTCTGGGTAAGACTCTATAATGTTGTTACACATATCCAACGCCTCCGAATAAAATGTTTTTTGATATTTTAAATATGCTTCTTTATAAAGTTTTGCTACGGCTAAATCAGACTTCTCTTCTTGAGATTTAGCATTAGGATTCAAGGCATAGAGTGTGTACTTCGAATTAGGATATTTCTCAATAAGTTCAGCCTTAACCCTTTCAGCGGATACAGCGTCTTCTTTTTCCAGATATAAACGAAACATTGAATACAAGTGCTCATCCTCATTCTCTAGATCTTTTCCATACTTTTTAAATAGGAGTTCATAAGTCTCAATAGCTTTTTGTAGGTCTTTGATTTCATAATTATAAATACGAGCCATATTGACAAGAGCTTGCTGTATTTCCTTTTTTATTGGCTTTTGTGCTTCTGGAGTAAATGGTAATTTGCTAGCTTCCACTTCTGCGACAATATCTGTTGACATAGATTCATTCATATTTGCGGATGCGCCAGGAACTCCTGGAGCGGAGCTCGCAGCATTATTATCACCACCTCCTGTTGACCTATGCCAATTTTCTTTTAGTAAAAGTTTACCCCATTTTTTTTGAAACATTATTCTCCCTTTATCGATACTTTCCTTACTCGAAAAATACCATTGTCTGGCTTGTCCACCACCCATAGAAGTAGACGCTACCGTCTGACTATTGAGGGTTTTAGACTCTAAAAACATTTCTTTTGCTTTTTCTTCTTCATAAGCTTTTTTAATTTGCTTTTCTATCTTTTCTTTTGCTTTTTCGGGACCGAGTGCAGCTAAATCTAGAATAGAGTCCTTGGATATATATATATTATATTGAACTAAAAGTTTATTCAATGCTTCGACTTTCTTTAAGAAATCTTTTTTATTTGGGTAATTTTGTGGAATGACTCGCTGCGCGCTATCGTAGTATTGAGCAGATAATACATAGTCTGATTTTTCATAGAAGATAGATCCCACTTTTTCATATACCAGAAACTTTTGATTAGAATTCTTAGAACTCGCTATAGATTTTTGATAATATTCTAAGGCTTCTTTGGTTTGTTTTTTTTCTATCAACACATTCGCTATAGCAAAATAAACCTTATCAATACTATGCTCATATTTACCTTTGTTAAGCATTTTCTTGAGTTCAGGAAGTGAACTTTCTCCCGATGCATAGGTAAGCATTCTCAGTTTAGCCTCGAATTCCAAATCATTCTTCAATTTATTAGCTAATGCTAACTCAAAATAACTACTAGCTTGATTATACTTTTTTTCCTTCTCTTTAATCTGACCTAAGATGAAATAAAGCCTCCCACGTTCTTTCTTGGTCAGCTTATATTCGTTTATGAGTATATTTAAATACTCTGTAGCTTTGATGTATTCTTTTTTCTCAATGGCGAGCATAGTCTTTACCTTTAGGAGGTCCTTTCGATATTCCACTGGAAATCCCATATCAGCCTCAGCCATATATATTAGATTGAGTGCGCGCTCAAATGAACCTTTCTTTATATATGCTTTTGCTAACCATATGATGCCCTCATTTCTGGCAAATTTATATTTAAGCTTAGGTTGATTTATGGGTTCTTTTTTTCTCACAGCTTGTCTCACCATATCATCAAATCCTTTCAATTTTCCTCCAGGTAGATGTCCTGCCATATAGCCTTTTGGATAATAGTCCACTAGATAAGATAAAAACTGAACTGCCGAGTCTAGATCTCCTTTCAGATATCGAATCTTACCTTCAATGAGAAGGGCATCGTCCATCCATTTATTGTACGGTCTTAATACGAGCAATTTGCTGACTTTGACTGTTGTACCTTTGAACTGAGCAGAACCCTCGAAGAATTGAGGGTCATTTTCATATTCGAAAACAGAGATTATATCATTAGACGTCTCCTGCTTTTCGAAAACAGATTCGCGATATCCGACTTTATAGAGCTGCTTAATATTGAAATAGGTATTATAGTAAGAAATAAAATTTGTGGTATATTGCCTAAATCCACTAAATTTTGTTTTCGAGCACGATGCTAGTAATAAGGCAATGCCCACAAACAAGCAGATTAAACAATTATTTCTCAATTTTTTTTGTAATTTCGTGCACTATATATAACCTTTGTTAGCTATATTTATTGTAAATATAGATCGATAAAGTAAAGTTTTGTATTGCAAAAGTAGGTAAATGACAACGTCGAGATTAAAAAAAATTTATAAGAACTTAAAGTACAAGTATAGACTAGTCATATATAATGAGTCTACATTTGAGACAGAATATAGTTTATACTTATCTAAGCTCAATGTATTGTTGCTTGCTTCTACTGTTCTGGTTATAGGTATGCTATTATCAATTTTGCTCATATCTTTTACCTCGCTCAAATATTATATGCCTGGGATAGGTGAAGATGCTATGAGAAAGCAACTAAGGGATCTCGTTCAAGAGACCGATGAACTGAGGAGAAAGACAAAAGAAAACGACCTATGGGTAGAAAATATCAAACAAGTACTAAAGGGAGAAATACCCGCTAATAAAATACAATTGCAAGAGAATGAAGCGATAGATAGCAATCAAAAAAAATAAAGATAGCTGCTAACATTCTGGTTTTTTTGAATTTTGATTCTTTTACATATACTTCAAACTTTGTATATTTGTCCCTACTAAATTTTCAAAAATCAATTTCATGTTTAACAAAAAAGAAGAAGTCCCGCAATCATTCTCAATGCAGGTAATCAACAACATAGGTTCAGGAACTACTATTGAAGGAGATATTAAAACGGAAGGAGATTTAAGAATCGATGGAAAAATAATTGGGAATATTTTAGCTAAAGGGCGATTGGTGACTGGTCCAAGCAGTTCAATAACCGGCGATATAGTCTGTACAAACGGAAATATAGACGGCATGGTCAAAGGGAATATTCAAGTAAATGAAACTCTTAAAGTAACTAAAACCGCCAACATTGATGGCAATATTACGAGTAAGAAACTAATTGTAGATGAAGGGGCCGTTATTCAAGCTAAAATTACAATGTCTGGTTCTCAAAATCTTACTATTAACAAACCGATAATGAATCCACAACAGCAGTCATTTAATCAAAATAAGTAGGCTATACCGAAGGTGGAAAGCAATAATAAAAAGATTAATAGACTAGCAAAATACAGTGGGCTTGCATTTCAATTGTTAGTATTTATAGGTGTTGGTTATTTTATAGGTAATTGGGTAGACTCGAAATGGCAAGCAAGTCAAGCATACGGTACCGCATTATTTGCTACCTTGTTTCTCCTACTAGGGTTAGTCTATGTGATAAGAGACATTTTACGTGAAGATAAATCTTAGTCTTTTTGTAATTCTATCTTTCGCTGCGACCTCATTTTTACATACCAAATCTGAGACAGACAATACCCATGCCTTTTTATCATTAGTTATTGGATTGGTTTTACTATCTATGCTGTTTTTGCCTATCCGTTGGCTTTTATCACATAAAAATCAAAGAATTTTCATGCTAAGCTATTCAGGCTTTATCCTTTGGATAGGTATAGTCATTGGTGCTCTTCTATTATTCCTACGTTTAAGGAATGCTGAGATTCATTATTATTATGCCCTTGTCGCAAATGTTGTTTTTCTAATGATTTTTCTTATATCCTATACCTATAGGTTACTCAACCAATTAACCCATAAATGAAACAAGTTTTAATAATAGGTGCTGGCAAGAGTAGTTCCTACCTTATCAAACACCTCATTGATAATCAAGAGGGATTCAATATCTCCATAACTATTTTGGATCTGAATATATCTTCATTAGAACCTTACCAAGACTTGTCTTATATAACAACAAAGCAGATTTCATCTGGAGAAATACATGAATACGAGCCATATATTGCGCAGAGTTTTCTCACTATTTCTATGTTGCCAGCACATATGCATATCGAAGTGGCAAAACTTTGTCTTCGATTTGGATCACATTTAGTGACACCATCTTATATCTCGGAGGAAATGCAAGCCTTGTCTGACGAGGCTAATAAAAAAGAATTGATCTTCCTCAATGAGCTGGGCTTTGATCCTGGAATCGATCATTTAACAACGATGAAGATGTATCATGAAATCATAGCACAAGGTGGAATATTGACATCTTATCGGTCCTATGCAGGCGGCCTTGTAGCTCCGAAAAGTGATGACAATCCTTGGCATTATAAATTTAGCTGGAACCCGAGAAACGTAATACTAGCAGGACAAGGAGGCGAAATCAAATATAAGAAAGATGGACTAACAAAAACACTCAATTACCACGAGTTGTTTTCTAAAAGTGAAGTTTTAAAACTAAGTAATGGCCAAGTTTTTGATGCCTATGCCAATAGAGATAGTCTCAAATACGAAAAACTATATGGGTGGCAAGAAATACAAACTATACTTCGTGGTACCTTGAGAATTCATGGCTTCTGCGAAGCATGGGCACTTCTTATTGATTTGGGTTTGACTGATGACACTATAAAAAATAGACATTTTAAAGGAGTAACGTATACTGAATTTTATGCTTCATTTCTTAATACCAGTATCAATGATTTTTTACAAACTAAAAGCGAATCCATTAGAACTAAATTAATCTCCATTGGATTTGCAGATAATGAATCCTTAGTCAAGGTAAACGGCTCTGCTGCTGAAGTTTTACAATCTATTTTAGTAGATAAATGGAAGTTAAATCCTGAAGACACTGATTGGGTAGTTATGGTTCATTTTTTCGAGTATAGAATTGGAGAGAAAAAATACGAAATCGAGAGTTACCTATCATTAGAAGGGGAAAGCAGTACGTTTACAGCTATGTCGAAGACTGTAGGTATGCCAATAGCCTTCGCTGCTGAAATGATACTAAACAATGATATAAATACTTATGGTGTCATAATGCCGACCTGCAAAGAAATATATTTACCTCTCCTAAAAAAATTGGAAGAAATAGGGGTGAAATTCGACGAAACTATTAGAGAAATTTAATTTTTTAGCCATGCTATTCTCTTTATCTTTGTTTAATGATAAATGAAGATTTTAATCATCCAGACGAACTAGATCCCAATGAGGAACTAAAGATGGATAATCAAATTAAACGCCTAGAACTAGAGATGAAAGGGGCAAAATTTCTAGAGCATAATCCTGATGGCATAGAAATACCGCCTGAAATTGAGGCCCAAATGCTAGATCAAATTTTAGCTTTTGAGCGTGTAAAAAATGAAGCGAAAGAAGTAGAGATATATCAGTATATAGGTAAACCGAAAATAAAGTCTGCGGATTCACTCAGTACAGAAGAAATTATATTAGAAAAAGAGCGCTTGTTAAAACTATTAACTAAGAAGGGTATTTTTTTAACATCGATAGAAGATATAGATGACCGAGTGATGTATCAATTTATTACAGAAGAATTTTTCTTTAAAAAGACTCTAGATCTTCCTATCAAAGGTATGGTCAGGCATTTTGTATACGAAGAATTTCACCCCAATGAGCGACTTTATGCCGAAAAGACAGTAGAGTTTTTTATTAATACTTATATTAAAGAAGAAGTCATTGATAATTTAAGTATTCTTTGTCGTGAAGAAACGCTGCAGTATATTAAAGATTTTAAAAATTTGTATGAGCGTTTTGAATTGAAAAACTACGAACTAGTCTCTACTGATATAAAAAAAATCAAAGGTAAATTACAAGTCAATCTTGATTTCATAGCTTATCTAGAAAATAGTTTGAAAACTCACCGATATTCTGGAGAGATAGAAATAGAAGTCCGAAAACGAAAGGGACACTGGCAAATATCTCATCTGCGATTTCCTAAACTCTCGTAGTTAAAACCCTAAGATCTGAGATAAAGGAGGTGGATTTAATAGTTCGGATAGAAAGTTAGGTACACTACCTGGAAATTTCAAAGCAACTACTAATATACCAAAAATAGCTCCTGTAAAGTGTGCTGTATGACCGATATTGTCATAGCCATTCTTTGCCATATAATAGGAGTAATAAAGATAAAGCACGGCAAAAAGTACAAAAGGAATAGGAAGGATAAAAAAGAGGTGAACTGTTCCCCAGGGATTAAACAATAACAATGAAAATAGGGCCGCTGAGACAGCTCCACTTGCACCTATAGCAGCATAATAAGGATTGTCCTTATTTTTGATATAATCCGGAACTCCTGCCACAGCGATAGCTAACAAGTAAAAAATGATCAACTCCCATGGTCTAAAAATAAGGTCCAAAAATTCTGTAGTAAAATATAGCGTAAACATATTTGCAAATAGATGCATTTGATCCGCATGCAAAAATCCACCACTAATCCAGCGCACGTACTCTTTATTTCTTGAGATTTTAAATGGACTAAATTTATACTTTTCAAAAAACGAACTATTCGTAAAAGCAGAAAAAGATATCGCACATGTCACAATAATTATAAGCAGAACCATTTTATAACAGGAGATTTAAAGATAATTAAGACAAAAATACGCAATCTAAAATATGGCAAGAAATTAAATTGCAGCTTATCAAATATTCATGGTTTACTAGTCTTGATTTACTAACTTTGTCCTATGGTTTACATCACTCGAAAAGAGCATTTTAATGCAGCACATAAATTATACTGTGCACAATGGACAGAAGGAGAAAATGACCAAGTCTTTGGGAAATGTGCTAACCCAAACTGGCATGGTCACAACTATGACTTGTGGGTAACTATTAGAGGATTACCTCATCCTGATTCAGGATTTATATTGAATACTCAAATCCTAAGTAAAATTATCAAAGAGCATATCATAGAAAAATTAGACCACAGAAACTTAAATCTAGATTTAGATTTAGGTGGTCTACAACCCTCTTCTGAAAATTTAGTTATATGGATATGGAATACACTCAAACCACATATTCCCTCTGGCGAACTCCATTGCATAAAGCTCCAAGAGACTGAAAATATTTATGTAGAATATTACGGTATATAATCCCTACTGATCATAAAGTGTTTTAATGAAGGTAGCGTTAGATTCAAAGTCAGGACAGGTATTTATACCAGCAATTCCTCCAAATTCACAGATTTTTTTACCTTCACAATTGTAAACAATGGTCATTTCATCTGCACAACCTTCGCAGTTTGAAATCTTGAACACATGTTGATTATTGTAAATAAACAATTTGATTGATTGTCTCTGTCCACTCATGTCGAAGTCGAATATATCTTTCATTTGTTTTAACCATGTTAATTCAGAGAGCGGATCTGAGACATTGCAAACCTTTTCAGAAACTTTGCCGCAGCTTGTTAAGAAAGATAAAGATATCGTGATTAAAATGCAGATATGTTTCACGTGTTAATTTATTGTTGTAACTTGAAATTAGCTTAAGAAATTACGTTTAAGACTAAAGGTACGTATAAAATAATGAATTTATAGAATAAATATCATTTCTTGGATAAATCAAATCCAAAAAGAATCCCAATTCGTATGTCGGGTCTAGCAATAATATTATCAATTACAAAAGTATTACCCAATATAGTGCTACCAAGTCTTGTTTCTCCATAAGTTTCGAGTGGTATAAAATAACCTGCCCCTAAAAAATAATTTATTGAAATAGACCTAGATTTTTTCAGATATCTCAATTTACCAATGCTCATACCAATTCCTAGAGACTTTTCTTTATAAAAATGCGAAATACCTGCACCTTCACTATCAGAATAGATTAAATTTCTTAATTTTAGATATGGTGCAAAGTAAACAATTTTATTTTGTTTACCTCGGTAATAAAACCTATATTCAAGTATGGCTAAACTATTAGTTTGATTAGAAAAGTTCCCAGGAAACGAGACTAATTTGGCACCTATGCAAATTGAATTATCGTCAGACAATTTCTTTTCAAACATACCTATTACTCCTATTCCAATAGAAATCCCATATGGCGCCAAAACAGGTGAAAACCTTACAGCAAGACTTGGAACTTCTATCCTTTGTATCAAACTATCTTGAGAAAAACAAAAACTAGACCAATAAAGAAAGATAAATAACAAACTGTAATTCAACTTATCTCAATTTTTTCTCCTAAAAATTTTGGTTCTACCCCAATGTAGAAATCAATAAACATTTTCACTCGAGCGAGGTATTCTCTTATCTGAGTGCGAAAACCATAATGTTGTCCTACATCTTTTGCATTAAAGCCAATTATGTGCATCCCTAACCTATCTCCAATATAAATAGCACGTTCATTATGGAATTTTTGAGAGACTACTATAGCTGTATCTTGATCAAATATCTCTTTTAATCGCTTCATACTATCGAAAGTTCGAAAACCAGCATAATCTAAATAAATATGATTAGAATCTATACCGCTAGCAATGAGGTCGTACCTCATATCAGACGCCTCATCATAGTCTTTTGAACCATTGTCTCCGCTAACAATTATACGTGAGATTCTACTGCTCATATAAAGAGAAGTAGCCGCTTCTATTCGATACTTATAATATAAATTTATACTACCATTAGACAAATACTTAGATGTGCCTAGCAGCAATCCTACCTTTGTTCTCGGTATCTTCTCCACCTCATCAAAAACACTATCCTTGGCATTTGATTGGACCAAGTCATTCGTATAAATCACCAGTCCTATACTCGAAACAAGCATAATAAAAAAAATACGAAATAACTTTCTCCTCATTTTAATTTACTTGAATTTCATCGATAAAGATGTATGCTTCGCCTCCATTGCCAGGATGCCAATCGGGCACTATTCCGTAATTTTTCGCCCATACCTTTATGTACTTTGCCTTCTTACCTATAGTGTGTTGCCATACTTTAATGCTAGCTTTTTCATCATCCTTGTCTACGATAAGCTTTTCCCTAGCTACCTCTGTATAATTTTTGCCATCACTGGATATAGACACGACATATTCTGTAGGAAAAAATATCCATGGTTTTTGATCCTGTAAAAAGGAGGTAGAAACTTTTTGGATTTCTCTCTCTGTTTGCAGGGTAATAATTGCCTCGAAATCTTGACCCTGGTAGCCATGCCAATCGCCTTTTCGCCATACCTCTGTACCACGAATACCATCGATGAGAGCCATATCTCCGCCTGCATGATATTCTTTCTTGTACTTCGATTTGATCTGAATGGTACGATCCTCTGGTAACTTATAAAAACTGGCATACTGCGATTTTGTTCTTCTATCGCCATACAATCCATAAAATTCCAAATCCATAGTCCTATCTATAAGCATCGAATCTTTAAAAGTCTGCTGTGGTCCACCATTTACATGATAGGCAATAACATCTGCACCTCCCATTTTTATCCATTGCATTTTTTTAAAGATACGAGATGCAGGAAAAATAAAAGGCTGACGCTGTAGGTCAAAATCATAATCTGGCAAGTTTAAATTCTGACCTGTCAAATTATAAAACTCAAAAGAATCTCTCTTATTGCGATGGATGGTCCAAATATCCGCTTTAATTTTGACACTATCGAACAAGCCGTCAACAGAAACCATACTTTTATTTCCTGGACAAACAGGATAAAACCCAAGACTAGCTAATACATACCATGCGCTCATTTGTCCGCAGTCCTCATTACCTATTAAACCATCAGGAGTATTCTTATAAAAACTATCTCGTATAAACTTCACAATTCTATTTCTCTTAGCTTTGTTTTTATAAAGAAATGCAATATGATGACTCGGCTCATTTCCATGTGCGTATTGACCTATGAGTCCGGTAATATCAGCTTGATCGCGGCCTTCAGTCTTTGACTTTGCGGAAAACAAATCATCTAGTTTTTTTTCTAATGCTGCCTCACCACCCAATACTTCCGTAAATTTATTCATATCATGAGGCACATAAAAACTATATTGATAACTATTCGCCTCTGTAAAATGGTTGTCTACCATATAGGGTGAAAAAGGCGTTAAAAGAGTGCCATTTAAGCGAGGGCGCATAAAACCAGTCGTCGGATCAAAAACATTTATCCAATTTCTAGAACGTTTAGAAAACTCATCCATAGCGGCGTCTGCATTGAGTCTTTTTGCCATTTGAGCTATACACCAATCATTATAGGAGTACTCCAGAGTTTTACTGACACTTTCTGCATCATCATCCGCACGAACATAACCGTATTTTATATAAGATTTCATGGATGGAGAACTTGTATCTCGGCCTGTAGCTAACATCATTTTAAATGCATCTCCAGCATGAAATGAAATAATTCCTTTGTTGTAAACGTCCCATATTACCGATACCGCATGATGACCAATCATACAATTTGTTTCATTGCCCCATAATTCCCAAACAGGAAGTTTACCAACTTGTTCATATTGTTTCATAAATGAAACAACAAAGTCATTTGTCT
This sequence comes from Chitinophagales bacterium, assembly GCA_016787225.1. Classification (NCBI taxonomy): domain Bacteria; kingdom Pseudomonadati; phylum Bacteroidota; class Chitinophagia; order Chitinophagales; species Chitinophagales bacterium. Next base: position 12,489 of record JAEUUY010000013.1, on the reverse strand, counting down.
TTTTTCGCTCTAAAAATGATAGCAAGGGATGCAATGCCCTATAGGTATCCCATAGAGAAAAAACGGTGTAATATTCAAAATCGTTTTCAGTATCATAAACCTCATTATCCCTACCCCGATACCGACCATCGACATCATTAAATATACTAGGGTGAATCATACAATGATAGAGAGCAGTATAAAAATTTGTGCGTTCATCCAAATTACCCCCATAGGTCATTAGTAGACTCATTTTTTTATTCCATACGGCATTGGCATTGATGCGCACTTTTTCGAAATCAAAATCTGGGAGTTCTTTGTCTAAATTTAGTCTCGCTCCTTCTTCATCTACTCCAGAAATACCTGTTTTTATCAATAACTCTTGATTTTTTTCTACTTCAAATTCTAGTACAAGCAATTCGTCTCCTCTAGGACCCTTCACTATTTCATTCTTAATAGGTAACCTACTGAGGTGGAAAAAATAAAACAACTGCTGGCGTTCCGCCCATGCCTTGCTTACTCGCTTACCTTTATACGTAATAAGGTCCAACTCTTCTATCTTTCCTTCCAAAAGTTCATCTCTATGTTTTAGATTCATGACCACAATAGCTTTTCCTTTATTTGAAAAAGTATAGCGCTGCAGTCCAGCGCGCAGTGTAGAAGTGAGTTCTACTTTAATGCCATTATCTAATACGACAGAATAATAACCTGCCTTTGCTAATTCATTTTTATGCGAAAATTTTACCCCACGTCCTAACAAGGTTTCTATTGGTACATTTTGCTCTACATCTTTTCCGAAAAATGGCATAAATGCTATATCTCCATAATCGCTGCACCCCGTACCACTGAGATGAGTATGACTAAATCCATAAATCGTCTTATCTGAATAATGATAGCCACTACACCCGTCCCAGCTACCATCTACACGCGTATCAGGGCTGAGCTGTACCATAGCAAAAGGTAACGTAACACCCGGAAAAGTATGCCCATGACCACCTGTTCCTATCATCGGATTGATATACTGGGTGAGATTTTGAGCAGTTACCGAACTACATACGAATAAACTAAAAACAAGTGATATTTTAATCTTAAGATCAGTTATATTTTTCATTTTCGGATTGTGATAATTTCAAAATTAGTAGTTAAATTTCAAATGAATGCCAATTTAACCCGAATAAACATTATCAAGAAAATGCAATTTAATGAAACTATTGAGTGCAGTCAATCGTTATGCTTTTATATAGAATCATACCCCCTAATGTACACAATAGAAGTAGAAAACATCAAATGCAGTGGATGTGTGAAAAGTATTGAGTCTTCTCTACTGAAGATAGAAGGAATAGAAAACGTAGAGGTGGATATAGATAATGAATTGGTTCATATTTCTGGTCCAGAAACTACGAAAACCATTGCTATGCAAAAACTGGAAACTATGGGTTATCCAGAGAAGGGTCACAATAGTCTTATAGACAAAGCTAAATCTTATGTCAGCTGCGCTATAGGGAAAATAAATGCTTGATTGTCTTAGGTTTAAATTTAATCGAAATCATTTTTTGACTTTTTTGTAAAAAAACATACCTTTGGGCTTCACTTTAAATTATTTATTTTATGAAAAAACTTATAGCTTTAATTATGGTCGCTTTGATTACCTATTCATGTAAGAAAGATGATGTCGCTACATGCACTTGGCAAAACTCTACCTTGAATGACAAAACGTATAAAATCACCAAGATTGTAACGGCTGGTATAGACGTTACTACTGTAAGCCAATCTTTTGATCCTTGTCTTAAAAATTCAGCTAAGTTTAATGCTAGTGGGACTATTACCGAAACTTTAGTTTCTGGCTGTTCATCTGCTACGATAAATGGTGCATCATGGAAAACACATACTGCTGCTGGTAAAAATTATTTGATCATTGGAACAGATACTACTTTGATAAATTCATTCGATTGTAATTCTGTTACTACGAGTGAAACATTAGGTACTTCCACCACATTAACTACATGGACTAAGCAATAAAATAGTATTCTAATTTTAAAATTAAAAAAGGGAAGTCTAAATCTAGACTTCCCTTTTTTAATTTTAATAGGGATTACCTTCATAGACGCCTCCGTGCGCTTAAACCCTAATCCGCATTTGAAAATTCAGAAATTTGGGTTAAAAAAGCTTCTCATATGTATTTGAGGTCTAAAATTTAGCTTCCTTATCTATTTTATAGGTTGTGACCATACGCTCATATTGATTATGCGTAAAACTTCTACCGCAGCCAGATACGATAAAAGCATTGTTTAACTTAGTACCATAATAGGACATAAAATTTTCCACTAGGGGATTGTAGTATTTCCCATTAGCGTCTGTAAATTGTCCATTATATTGGCAGTTATTATGAGAATCTCCCTCGGAATCAGGATCGGGAGGAGTATCACAGACGCCATCATCTAATGTTGCACAGTTTAGATTGTCAGCATTAGCTATAGTAGCCTCAAAAGGATGTTTTAAGCCAAAATAATGTCCCATTTCATGAATCCAAATTTTATATCCGAATCGAGATACTACTATAACAGGATCTCCAGTTCGCATAGCTATACCTCCCAAAGTTGCGTATCCACCCGCTCTTGGTGGACGTATAATACTATCCACTACGATAATATTGATAATACGGGGCTGAAAATTTAGTGCAATGTATTCCTTTTCCATCGTATCTTGATTCCATTTGGAGAAATTATAGTTTGAATCTAATCGATATTCACAGAGATTAAACTTAACACAGATGGGTGACCAATATTTATTTAAAGAATCTATAGCGTTTCTAACATTAGCGAAACTCATAGCAGGCCTGTAATGACTATCTGTAATTACGTGAGCTACCACATGAAACTCTCTGTTTATACACTCTAGCGAAGTTCGAGATTGTGAAATACCCGAAAGAAAAAAACCAATAAAACAAAAAAAGACAATTTTTCTAGTCATAATACTGTAAACAAAGATAAAAATAATATACGAAAGTGGTAGAAAATAGCTTAAATTTGAGGGCAGAAGAACTAATTTTTACCAAAAAATACTATGGGTGTCCTTGTTTTTATCAGAACTTCTTTAGCAGCAGCATTGACGCTATGGAGTTTGGGTGCAGTAGCTCAAATAACGGCGACTAAGACATCAGGCTGTGCCCCACTTACTGTTAATTTCGGCGCACCAGCAGGTATGACCACCTATTACTGGGACTTTGACAATGGTGGATCTAGCGAAGATGCTAATCCCAATGTCGTGTTCACAACTCCTAAAAATCCATATAAGGTGAGTTTACGAGCATGTAAAACCTGCCCTATACTCTATACTATCGATATACAGGTATACCCTAAACCTACTATTACTATCCCTAATTTTAAAGGATGTCCACCTTTAAATGTAACGTTGAATCCTGTCATATCCCTACCACCAGGGGTTACTGCTACAAGTCTTAAATATATTTTTGGTGATGGAAATTCGCAAACAAAAACTCCTCCCAATCTGGCTCCAGCATCGAATACCTACAACGACCCTGATAAAACCTATACCGTGAGTTTTGAATTGAAAACAAGCCCTACTGATGCTGGTTGTGATCATACCATTGTCATTCCTAAAGCAGTCGAAACCTCAAATATTACTTTTAATTGGCTTCAAGCCAGTCCTTCTGCTGGCTGCAACCCTCCGCTCAATGTTAGCTTTTCTCATAATATTGTATCCCAAAAACCTATTATCAGCTATGAGTGGGATTTTGGAGATGGTAATACCTCCACCAGTCCTACCCCATCTCATACTTACAATCAGTCTGGCACATTTATCGTCCGATTGAAGGTGAAAGATGCCAATGATTGTGAAAAGACGCAAACAACCGGCGTCATTATTCGCGCTAACGATGTGACTAAAATTATTTCTGTAGATACGGTGTGTACTCATACTTATGTACAACTCGATCGAGATGGAAATTCGGGCTTAACTTCTCAATGGTCCTTAGGCAGTGGCGGAGTTACATTCGGTAGACCTGTATATGACTACTATACCACACCTGGACTCAAAACAGTGACGCTGACTACCTACTATCCTGGAAATATCTGTAGTAAAACGATTTCGAAAAATATACTAGCCATAGAGCCTAAGATAGAACATACTGTTATACCGAGACCCTTGTGCAATAAAAAAAACACATTCACCCTCACTTGTACTAATGCGCATTTGTTTAGCGATATCGAATGGAGATTGCATTTAGTCAGACAGCCCGGAGATACGATTTATGTGAGTACCTTAGGAACCAATTTTATACAGCCTGTTACACACACACTTCATTTGGACTCGATTCCATGGAAATATTATAAACTCATATTACGAGCAACAGCTACATCAAAATATGGTGGCTGTGTAGCCTACTTGATGGATCCGAACTTTATTGATCCAATAATAGCACATGTAGCACCTACAAAAACCCTAGGATGCAAACCATTGAGAGTAGGGTTCTATGACCGAACACTCCTCTATAGACATGATACTATTGTAGAATGGAGATTGATTTTCGGAGATGGGAATGAGATAGTAAGAACGAGCTTTTCAGATACGTTTTATCACACTTATATGAATCGAGGAGACTATAATATGCGTATGATAGTGAAAAATAAGTATGGCTGCATCGATACGACGTATTTTACCAAAATAGAAGTAGGAGATACTTTGACTCCTGATTTTACCATGAGCCCCCCTGGCAATCTCTGTGCCTCAGACCCCATGGCATCCATTAGCTTGCAGAGTCTAGTAAGCTCGAATGCAGTACAACAAACCAAATTTTGGGTAGATGGATTTCGTTGTGTGCAGTTTAATAATTTAACGTTCAAACCTGATAAAAGAGCTGGGAACTATCCTATAAAAATGGAAGTAGTCGATAGAGGGTGTATTTCTCAGACAACAAAAATGATAACTATTAAGGGACCAGTAGCACTTTTTTCAAATACACAACATTGTGATACTCCACGTAAAGTTCGATTTACAAATCTATCACAAGAAGCCAATTCCTACCTCTGGTTATTCGGAGATGGGAATACCTCCATAGATACGCACCCAAACCATCAATACATCAAAGATAGTCTATACCAGGTAAAATTGATAGCCTATCATGCTACCAATGGCTGCCTTCCCGACACCTATTCCATGCCAGTGCAGATTCAAACACCCATAGCGAAGTTTACTCAAGATACTTATTTTTTCTGTCATAATGATCCTACACAAATGATGAGTGCTAGAAATTCAACTGGATATATCAAAGACAATGATAATACTGGTTTTATTTGGGAATTTATGCGCGGAAGAGCGCCTACAAGATCTTTTTTAGATAGTTTGGATTATAATGTCCATTCAAAATTGATGGATAGCGCTATAGTCTCGGTGAGAAATTTTATGAATTGTATCAGTAGGGATACAGCCACCATATTCGTCGATGAAGTGAAATTGAATTTTACCGTAACTCCTAATTTGCTTTGCAATAAAGATACAGCAAGATATAGTGGCACCTTGATATCTTTTATGCCTATTTCCAAAGAAATTTGGGATTTCGGTGATGGCGATAGTGCGAATAAACTGGATACTTTTCATGTGTATCGTTTCGGTATGCGCACAGCCTCAGCCTTTCTCAATAGATTCTATTCAGAAACAACTAAAGGCTGTATTTTGAGAGATTCTATTAGTCTCCCGGTCAAAAAGCTCAATCTGGCACTAGAGCCATTTAGTTCCAATTTATGTCAGCAATCTTCAACTGTCCCTGTGAGTATTACTGCAAAAGTTAATCCTGCTTTTCCATCAAGTATTCGATGGCAAAAACCCGATAATTCATTTGAATTTGGGAAGACTATACAATATATTTTTTCGAGTACAGGTAGTTTTAATTTTCATCTTATTGCTATTGATTCGAGCAATGCGAACTGCATAGATACACTATCACCTGCCACAGTAGTAGTTCATTTAAAACCAAACTTGAACATAACCTCTGATAAAGATACGCTGGCTGTTTTATGCGATCCAGTGAATTTAGACTTTGGTTATATAGATTCAAACAATACCACCATTCTTACCAGAAAATGGCTGATTACAGACAGTACAGGTTCTACAAGTTATAATAACAATTTAACCATTTCTCGCTCTCTGCATAAAGGTGTCAATACTGTGCAGCTCATAGCGAATACAGCGTATTGTACAGATACGATTGTCAAAAATTATATCGTCCGTGCACCTGCGGGCTCCATGACTATTGATAAGAATGACATTTGCAAGGGAGATGAAATTACTTTTTCTGTAAATAATTTAGTCGATGTGACGGATTTTTCTGTCGATCTAGGTGATGGTACTGTCGTTAAAAACACACCCCTCATCAAGCATCGCTACACCTATGTCCCCCTAGGAGGCAAGACAGTGGCTAAAGGCATCTTTTTAGCGAGTGGTTTTGAGTGTGTAGGAAAACCTACCGATACCACTATTCGCATACATGAGGTTTTTGCCAAATTCTCTATTGATGGACCTGCCGATACCCCTATTTGTTTTAGATCGGTACTCATTAAAGATAGTTCCATAGGTGCGGATAAATATTTTTGGAATTTTGGGGATGGCACCACAGGTACTATAAAAGAACCCGGCATGAAAACCTATCCTAATGCACAAAAATATTATGTGCAATTGGCTATTGAAAGCCAAACATTCGGCTGTAAAGATACCTTCAGAGATAGTGTAGATCTCGTACCATTGCCTACTTCTAATCCTACGAATGACACTATTTGTCTAGGTCAAACAGCCAAAGTCTATCAAAGAATATTTCAAGATCGAGTGAAATACAGCTGGTCACCAACTGGAATAGTAAATAATAAGACCGATACGGCATACTTTAAAAGAGATTCCAGTTTTCAGTTTACATCAATAGCCTATGATACCCTGACCAAGTGCAGCAAGCAAGCCAATGGCTGGATCCACGTCATTAAACCTATGAAACCCGTAAAATTAGACACCATCATAGCACCAGGGGCAGACGTCCTACTACCATTTTCGCCCGCTCCGAACTATAGTTATTATTGGGAACCTGACAGTTTTCTGAGCTGCACGAATTGTTCAGATCCTTTAGCTCAATATTTATTAAAGCCTATAACGTACAAAACCATCTTCTTTGATAGACTAAAAAACTGCTTCCGCGATACTTCTATTTATAAAATCAATATTTTCCCAGATATATTAGTATCTGCTCCTACCGCCTTTACACCTAATGGAGACGGGAATAATGACATATTCTACGCACGTGGATTTGGTATTAAAAAATTGACTGCATTTAAAATTTATAACCGACAAGGAACCTTGTTGTTTTTCTCTGTCTCCGAACATGATGGCTGGGATGGTAACTACAAAGGAGTCCCTCAAAACTCAGACACCTACTTTTATACCATTGAGGGTGAATCCTATATTCCGAATAAGAAAGTATTTAAAGAAGGGAATTTTCTCCTATTGAGGTGATTTCTACTTTTAAAGCGTAAATTGGATAATGGAAGTCCTACCACACCAGCATCACCTCGCCAGTCTTAGTGAAAATAGAGCCGAGAGTTTTGTATTCGATAACATAACCGTATAGTCCTGATGGTGCGGGTTGTCCTTTGAAGCTACCATTCCAGCCTTGAGGCTGCGTGTCGAAGGTTTCATAGACTTTCTCGCCCCAGCGGGTTCAACACAAAAATCAGAGTTTTGGACTTTACACACTTTTTTGAACAGTATCGTTTTTTATGATTCAATGCCATTCAATGTCTTGCTACCTTGAATCATTTCTGTATTCGATACTACCACCCTGCTTGAACTTTTGTTTGCTTTGTATCAAGGTGGCAACACCTTGATAGGCGAGGGCACAGAAACCGTTGCACTAATTTCTGCGCCAGTCATTCATGCGACAACTCCGCACTAGTGGGGGGACATCAATCCTCAAAAAAACTTTGTTAATTATTGATTTTTCAATGAATTTTATGTCAAGACACATAAATAATTCTGTTCTAGGCCTAAAACTAAACAAACCATTCTCAATTTTAGATACAATTATTTCAAGTGTATCATTTTTTACCTTTGGATAAGCATCGTAATAGTAGTGCCCATCTAAAAACAAAAATTTATACAATATTGTATCAGCAGATTTAATAGGATAAATTTCATAAATTGTATCTGAATTGTACGGGGGTATAGTCATTTCTTCTCCTGGTATGAGTTCGCGTTCATTAATAATAAACTGACTATTGCAATGAAATATATTATTGCAACCATAATTTATAAGTCCTAGCAGCATTAGAGTAAAAAAAAGACCATTATTCATTACTTCTCCCTTTAAATGTAATAGGATTTCCTTTACTATTAATTTTGATGCCCTTAAAATTCATATTCAACAATTTATAATAAACTACAAAAGAACATCCCAATGATTTAAAATGTGTAGTACATTCATCAAATATTGTTGAATAATGGACTTTATTTGGACCTACCAAGTTATAATCTGTACTTGAATTTTTACCTGATAGATTTTGAGGCTAGCGAGCTATAATATCAAGCAATACTCTAAAAGCTTCAACTTTCTCCTTTTCATTGGAAGGGTCCAATAAAATATTCAACAGTTCTTCGTTTGACTCATAATCCCAAACAAAGATTCCAAGCCAATCCATACCCCAGAAGTCAATATTACCTCCTTTTTTATTTGAGTTAAAAACAACTTGATCCAATGAGCCAAAATCTCCTTCTTTGAATGATTTGTATTCTAATTCATATCTCGCAAAACTCGAAGCATATTCAGACTTGAATACATCAAGATTAAATGATTTTAACATATTTATTTTGTTCTTAAAATTGGTGTTATATTCGATATGCGTGGCAGCATAGGGTTTCGTACACGTGTGGTTACAAACTCGCGCTGGCGGGGGTCATCGTGCTAACTTAAAAACAATTTCCCACATTAATTTGCTCATACTTCTTTGTTCAGTTAAACTTTTAATAATATAGCTTTTTTTCAATTGCCATTTACTTATAGAATTATTGTAGGTATACATTTTTCTAATATAAGGAAATTTTTCAGCAAATCTGCCTTCTCCTGTTATGTTTTTAACCAAGTATTTTTTTTCCGTTAGAAAAATTATCACATTAAAGTTAGCTTTTATCCAATCTACTGATTTATTAGTTAAATTAACTTTGCGATTTTTAAGCTTAGACTTTGGAATCAGAAAAACATTTACCAAACCAATATTTTGCTTATTAGCGTCAAAAAAACAGCCATAATCTGGTAAAAAATAAACACTATCATAGTCAAACTCATTGTTGCAATATTTATTACTTAACATACTATCTAAGTAATTTAAATCTTTAATTTGCGAAACACAATTGAAGTGTGCTAATATAATTAATAAAAATCCAAATTTCATAAAATTTATTTTGACTTAATTACGGTGCGATTGGTCTGTAATATCCAATCCTACCATTATGACCTGATAATGCTTTCCCAGTTCTAGAAAAAACCGCTGTTCTTGTAATACCTGCTTCAGTTGTTCCGCCGTTTGCTCTATTTGTACTATTATCACTTGAGCCACCCGGTCCAATTGCTTCCGCTATCCATACTAAATCCCTGTTCGGCGCGGTCTCTGACTGCGTCGCCGTGTATTGAAATCTCTGATTTCATTCCAATATCTTGACATTTATAATTCCTTCTCCTAAAATATAGTTCGACGCACTGCTATACATATAGTCTTCTGCTTTATATACGATACCTGCCCTAACTGGATTTTCATGAATATAATTCAATTTCTGATCTATAAATTTATTCGTAATCAACTCGACTGCATGATTTTAGTGTGTCCATATTTGAAACTCACTGTTTCTATTGTGTCTTTTAGCAGCGAATTAAAATCGTTTTAACATCCAGTCATTTCTACTTTCTGTTGGCTTGCTTATTTCTTCTAAAAATCGTTTAGCAGTATGCTTCTTGAAATCTCTGATGATATCACTCAATGCAAATCCTTCTCTAGCACTAGCTATCAAATGAATATGATTAGACATAATGACATAAGCATATAAGTTCAATCCCTTATGCTCCATACAATAACTGAAACTTTCTATAACAATATCTTTATAAATTTTTCGTGTAAAAATATCTACCCAATCTACTATCTGGAACGTCAAATAGAATAATGCATTCTGGTCTAAAATCTTGTATCCTGTGCTCATCTTTATCGTTACAAAGTTAGCTTTTATTTTGTAAATTACAAATTTACTAACGCACTGACGAAGTCACAGACTTCGCCAAACCGGGTTCGATAATAGACTACGATTATCAGAGTTAAAAACTTCGCCAAGCGCTGCGCGACTTCGACTATAGACTACGGCGAACGGGGTTGCAAACTTCGCCAAACGCTGCGCCAAACTACGACGAGCTAGGTCTTATATCTTTTCCTTTTTCGTGAAGGAATCAATAATTATAGTTCCATAGTGTAGCTCGTCATATAAGTTGTATCGTTTATTTAAAGAGTCGTACTTGAACAAAAGAATCTTATTTTGATTTTTAGGTTTAAAAAATGAGTCGTTAATAGAATTTCCTTGATTATAATCGTTTATAGAATAAAAACTACCCCATATTAATACTCCAGATTTTAACTCATACTCTTCTATTCCACGACCTTTATGCTTATAATTGCCAATTATTCCACCAATTGATATATAAAAATTTGCCTCTGATTGCTCCTTGATCTTTTTACTGTTATTATATATAAAATAGACTGCTAAAATGAATAGACCAACTATACTTATCGGAATTATTAATGCAAAATTAATCTTCATTCTTCTTTCATTATTTTTGGATGAAATGGATTTAAATGAATTGGAGCTGACCCTTGGGTCATACTTCCAACAATCGTAACTGGTAAATTGTATAATATAGAACCACTAATTCCTAGCCCAACGGAGGAATGCCAAACCCTGCACGAATTCAACTATAGACTACGGCGAACAGAGGTTTCGTACACGTGTGGTTACAAACTCGCGCTAGCGGAGGAACTATTTTCTACTCTTTTAAATAAATAATCCGTATCATATAAAAATTCAAGTATAGCTTCATGCTCATCATTTTTATCAATCCAATAAACATCTCCCATATTAATGGTTTTAGGACTGTTATCTATGTTAGATGGGTCTCTAAATTTACAATACTCTAACCAATCTTTAAATTCTATTTCTGAATCGAACTGTTCCCAGATATTTTTATTAATAAAAAGTGGTTCTAAAGATTTTTTATAGTCTGATTTATTTTTATAAATGAGTTGCTGATATGTATAATTATGGTTCAATTTAATTACTTCAATTTGACCAGTGGGATATTTAAATACGTATGTTCCAACAATTTCATTAACATCACTTATTTTATCTTCTGTATCTTGACAAGAGCATATCATTAATATAATGGAAACAAAACATCCTATTTTTACGATATACATACCATAAACAATTTAAAAAGTTACTTTATGTATCATATTATATTCGATAGCAATAGTTCTGAATTGACCTGAATTGCCATAAGGGTTTTCAGACGGAAATATCGCAGCTCCTTCATATCCTCTGTTCGGCGTAGTCTCCCGACTACGTCGCAGTGTATCGAAATCTCCGATTTCACCCTTCATATTTATTAGAATACGAATATAGCCTTTTTATTTTGTAAATTACAAATTTACTAACACTTTGACGAAGTTGCAAACTTCGCCAAACCGGGACATGAACGAAGTGATGTCTGTGCTTTTTTATCTTCATTCGCTTTAAATGAAGGCACTCTAGCAGACATAAACGTAGTGATGTCTGTGCTTTTCACTTTATTATTTGTGTTGCAGGCACAGAGACCTTTCACTAATTTCTGCGCCAGTCATTCGACGGAATATCTGCGCTAGGTGAAGGTTAGAAGAATAAAGAATGTAAACCTTGAACATAAATAAAAAAGCCTCTACATTTCTGTAAAGGCTTGATAATAAAGTGGAGGCGAACGGAGTCGAACCGATGACCCCCTGCGTGCAAGGCAGGTGCTCTAGCCAGCTGAGCTACGCCCCCATTGTTATTTTTGTTGGTTTCACTCAAACCGTTAATACCTCCCGACGACAATGTCTGGATGCCCTAGCCAGCTGAGCTACATCCCATGATTTTTAGGTGTTCTATTTCCGCCAATGCGAGAAGCTACGCCCCCAAAAAAAATCATCTACCCAAGGCAGATGATTATATTATAAAGAACAAATAAGAAAAAAAAAGAAAAAAGGTAATGCTGATGCAAACAAGTTGATCAGCATTTTATCAAGCGTAGTTGATAAAAGCAGTACGTCAGAGCCTCTAAAAAGGAGGTATTCCAGCCGCACCTTCCGGTACGGCTACCTTGTTACGACTTAACCCCAGTTACTGGTATTACCTTGGACAGCTCCTTTCGGCTACCGTCTTAAGGTACTCCCAACTTCCATGGTTTGA
>JAEUUY010000012.1 GCA_016787225.1 Chitinophagales bacterium | reverse complement strand
CAGTTCGTCTAAAAACTAACATTTAGACAAATATAAGGTTTTAGAACTTAAATACATAGCGTTTATTGAGTTCAAATTTTGAGTTATGTTAGATTTGAAGTTTTGTGATGAAAAATTAGAAGACGTAGAATGGAAGAAAATTGGCTTATTTGAGTATGAAAAACTTGAAAAATAAAGCCCAAGACTTCTCAAATAGTCTCGGAGCAGTTTGGGGTCTATGAGATTGAAGATTCTGCGCAGATTGAGGGCGGTAAACATAAATCCGACATCGGCATCAGCTCGTTGTATTCCTTTTTTACTCATAATGTAGTAGAACCCCCATTGTCGTTTGAGTATGCCATAGGTATGCTCTACGATAGCTTGTCGGCGCTTGTATATCTCTTTGTTGTTTTCTATATTGTTCTTGTTTTGTTCCACATATTCTGCGTATTCAGAGCGTTCTAGACAGCGTCCTTTTTTGTTTTCTGTGCATAATGCAAATGCAGGACAGGTAAGACAGGCAGAGGTTTTATAATGTTTGACTCGGGTGCTAGAAGATTTACTGCGAGTTCGTGTGTACCATTTTCCATTGGTGGTGAGTGTTTGTCCTTGTGGGCAGGTAAAGGTGTCTTGGTCATAGTTGTAAATGAAATTTGATACATTGTAGGCTTTGTCTGGTGCATTGGAGGCTACCTCTGGGATAGCTACCATGATATTGACTCCGAGGTCTAGGGCTTTTTTGATTTCTGAACTGGTATGATATCCTTTGTCGTATAATCCTGTAAAATCACTCGATTGAAGAATGGTTTTGGCTCTACGAGTCATAGGGTAGAGTGCTTTGGCGTCATTTTGATTGGTGGTTTTGTAGTCTATGGTTATGCCGTGTTGGCTATCTACGGTGGTTTGTACGCTGTAGGCTACTTCGGAGATATTATTGCGGGTCATGATTTGGCGGCTATCAGGGTCCGAAGTCGATATCTGTGATTCGCCTGTTTCGGATAGCTGAGCTTGCAGGGCGTTGTATTTTTCTTTTCTAGCCTCTTGAGTTTTGATTTGACTTTCTATTTCCGAGGTCTTAGCTATATCGCCATCTGCCTGCTCTAGTGCTTGGTTATACTCGTTGAGTTTGTTTTCTATGTATTCAAGGTGTCTGTCTATCTTGGCTTCATTGAAATTATTTTTCTTTGAATTTTGAGCGCGTAGCTTGGTGCTATCTCCGGCTAGTAGCTTGCCACCTATGAGTTCAAAATTCTTGGCCATAGCTACGGTGGCACGAAATACTTTACGTATAGCCTTGGTGTTATCTCTACGGAAATTGGCAATGGTATTGTGGTCTGGTACGAGTTCTTTCATAAGCCACATAAGTTCTATATTTCGCTTACATTCTTTTTCTAAGACTCTAGACGAACGAATAGAATTGAGATAACCATAAATAAATAGCTTCAATAAATCTTTGGGATTATACTGTGGTCTTCCTTCCGTAGAATCTTTGATATAGAAGCTATAATCCTTAATATCTATGGCTTCTACGAATAAATCTATCATGCGCACTTCATTATCCGCATCGACTATCTGATCTAAATGAGAAGGAAAAAGTATGGATTGACTTCTGTCTTTACCTTGTATATATTTCATGGCATCGAAGATCGCATCTTTAGATTCCATCTCATCTAAAACTTATCATCATTTCCACAAAAGCATGGGAGTTTTTAGACAGTTTGACGTTAGGGACAATAACTGGTGAAGTCTACATAAAAAACAAAATATGAACATAATTGAGCTAAAAAATATTTCACAAAAATTTATTACAATAGGAAATAATATTGGATTTTGGAATACTTTAAATCAGTTAAGAAATCTATTAAATCAATACAATACTGCTAAAAAATCAAACCAAAACAATGCATATCAATTTTTGCAACAAATTGAACAGCATAGACAACAAGCTTTATCACAGTTAGAAATATTCCAAAAAGAAATTAATAGTTATTCTGACCTTAAATTATTTAAGAAGTTAAAACTAGATATAATTTTTGGAGAAAATACTACTGCATTTTTTAAAAGAATACAAACAGATTTAGATTCTAATACTGATGTAATAATAGAAGAGTTTAATAGAATATCAACTAAAGCAACTCAGCTTCAACAACTTTTCAATCCCCTAAATCAAATTTTGTCTGAAATTGAAGAAGAAAACATTGAAAATGAAGATTTCATTAAATTGTTCTTTGAAAATGGGGCTGATATTAGTTCATTAAAAGAGTTATCAAAAGCTTCTAAAGAATGGAATACGATAATTCATTCTTTTGCTAGGTTGGTAAGAGAAAATGACTCTGAAACTAAAATAACAAATGTAGAAAAAGGTTCTATTGTTCTTACAGTATGTGCTATATCAACAATTATTTTAGCTATATGTAAAGCTTCAGACAAAGTATTAGATTTAATAATGAAATATTATGAGTTAAGAAAAAAAGCCGTAGAACTCAAACAACTTAAACTATCTACTATTAGTGAAGCTATATCACTTATTGAAAAACAAGCCAAATTAGATGTAGCAACAGAAGCAAATCAAATAGCATTAGAGCTTTTAGAAGATTATCAGTGGACTAAAAAAGATGATTTATATAATGAAACACTCAAGTTTGTAAGTCAAGGCGTCAGAAGGCTAGTTCGTTTTTCAAATCAAGGCGGAAAGATTGAGTCTCGTTTAGCAAATCCAACTGAAGAAGAATCAAATGTATTAAATCAGCTTAAAGAGAAAACTAAGGAGTTCGTAATTAAGGAAGAAGAGTTAAAGAAACTTGAAAATGCAAAAGAAATGATTATGCTTGATGATAAACATTTAAAAGAAGATCAAAACGATCAAAAAGAAGAGGAAGATTAAATCCGTTACTGTCCCTAACTGGCAGTCTTCTAAAAGAGCGGGTGACGGCGTTAAAATTAATGGCAGGATGGTATTGAACATTGTATATTTGTATAAAAGTAGTCTGGTTAAGCCGCTCCTTCAGAAGGCTGCCGGGCGTTGTCTGTAATTATTCAAGAAACCTCATACATTGAAAAAATCAACATATGATAAACTATGTGGGAATGCTTTTATGCGAGAATTAGGCAGTAAAAGCTTTGAGTGTATTCAAGCTCGCCTTAAAAAAGAAAATTCAGGCGAAACAGCAAGTAATAAAGATTTAGAGATAGAAAAATATGTGAGTAGCATATTTGGATTAACTTTCAAAATACAATCAACTTTTGAAACTATTTGTACAATCCCAAACTACTTGGCAAATTTGCCTACAAAATCAATTCAAAAACGATATGACATAGAAAAGACTCATTACTATAAATACCATATTGAAAATCATATAATCCGTTCAACAACTATTTTTGACCAACTAATTTTACTTATAAATGGGTTATTTGAACTTGGAATTGACCCAAAAAAATGTACATTTGATATTATTTCAACAAATAGTCATACCAAAAAAAGTAGAGAAATTGCCTTATTGAAAGAGCTAGATAAAGCAATTAACGGGTTCAAAGGAAAAAGAAATCTCATATTGCATAGAGGAGAGTTTAGAGATAGTGATTTTGATGATATTGCAACACGAGAACTGCTTAAAAAGAATTTCAACGAAAATGAAAAAAAAGACATTGCAGTTGAAATTTATCTAAAAAATGAAGAACTCTTATCTAAAATATATCGTTCAGAAAGAATAAGCGAGATGAAAAAAAGCAACGAAAATTTGTGTAATTTCCTATTGCTATTTTTTGAAGAGGCAAGAAAAACATTTAACCAAAAACTCAAGAATAAAGAATAACTACAGACAACTGCTGGTTTGAAGAAAGTCGGGCGGTGTGCTTTCAAATAAAATTTAGACTTTATGCGAAAGTGTGTATTTTTGATTAAAAGTTGTCATGGAAAACCCGACCTTCTTCAAGCCAGCGGGCGATATCTGTCAGTTATGGCGAAACGAGAAAACTAAGCCCTTATGTTCAAAAAATATATTCTTTTATGTTTTATAGGTATCAACATTATTAGTTGCGAAAACCCTTTAAGGAAAAAAGAACTTGCATTGAAAGAGAAAGAATTATCCTTGGAAGAAAACAGTTCAACTCAATTTCTAGCGACAAAGGATGCTATAAAACTAGCTGAAAAACAATTTGAGAATTACTTGCCAAAAATTTTAGAAAGTCACGAAGCGATTTTGGATGTTCAAGAATCATTTACTGGAGATTTTACAGGCGATGGAGTTGAAGATATAGCGATTTATTTTTGCCTGGCTCCAAACAACGGAGGAAATGCTATTATAGGCCAAGGACTCTCTCTTTATCAAAAAGTAGGGAATGAAGTAAAAGTTATTGCTGGTTATGAGCCAAAATATTTATTTAGTTTTAACAAAATAAGTAACGGGAAAATATATGTCGAAAAACTTGAATATGCTGAAGGTGATGGAAGATGTTGCCCTTCTATAAAAACAAACTTAAAACTAAAAGTCATTGGAAACAAAGTGTATGAAGAAACCTCTTAATAAATATAACCGACAGATATCTGGTGGTTTCGTGAAAGTGGGCCGACTTGCATTCGAAAAGATGATAGTATGGCATTAGAACTTTGTATATTTGACAAACTGGCGAGTGGCGAACCCCACCTTCACGAAGCCACCGGACGTCAAACTGTCTAAAAACTCCCATGCTTTTGTGGAAATGATGATAAGTTTTAGATGAGATGGAATCTAAAGATGCGATCTTCGATGCCATGAAATATATACAAGGTAAAGACAGAAGTCAATCCATACATTTTCCTTCTCATTTAGATCAGATAGTCGATGC